>NZ_SODD01000010.1 GCF_004365815.1 Breznakia blatticola | reverse complement strand
GTTTTTACCTGGTTCAATTCCATTGTAATCTACTTTATTTGAGTAGTAGTGTGTATCTGTAAATTTTGTATATGCTTTTTCTGTTGATTTAGCAGGTATTGTTGTTGCTTTTGCTTCATCAAATACACTTACATCATTACCTTCCATGATTTGAAGTGCTCCTGCATTTTCAGAAGTCGCAAACCAAGCAAGGTTTAATGAACTTTCATCACTACCTACGTTTAATGATACATTTTTTACTGCATCACTATCTGGCAATTTATCACCAGCAGGGTTGATGTTAAATTCAACTAATTCAAATAATGCATCTTCGTCCACTTCATCATATGTGTGAAGTTCCACTGCAATTGTGATATCCATAAATGTATTCCCGAATGCATCAGTTTCTGGTTGATCTAAAACTAATACATCTTGTTTAAACGATTCACTGTATTCAGTTTTATATGTACCAGGAACATAACCATCAGCTAAACTTGATACATCCTCTACTAAGAATTCTTCTTCGATATACCCATCAACCTTTACTTGACTACCATATTCTGTATTCTTCTTGTAGTTGCTTGTTGGAATATTGAAGAAATTTCCAACTGGTTTTCCGTTGATGTACATAATCATTGCATCATTGTACTTAACTTTTCCTGAGATTGCATAAATGCTATCTACTTGTTTTTGTGTTAAACGGAATGTGTGACGTAAATAGTATGTACTGTATGTTGTACCATCATCATTAGTTTTTAACACTTGTCCACTTCCATCGTTTGTAGTTGTGAACGTAGTACCATCATAAGTAGGCCAAGCAGCATCATCGAACTCCATGTCAATTGCTCCATGGTCTAACCAACCAATTGGGTACGCCCAACCGTTACGCTTATTCCATCCTTCATACCAAGTACCTTTATTTGGATCTGTATTATCATCCAAATATTTCCAAGTCATATCACTCGTCGCAACATTATAATTTGATAATGTTTCTGCAGGTGCTTCCACTGTATCAACATGACTTGTAATAGATTCTGTAAGTCCTGTTGTCCCAAATAATGTAAAACATGTAAGTAATGTAATTCCAATTTTTCTAAACATAATTCTCTCCTTAACTTTCTGTTTGTAAATTAAGGTTTAGCCAACTCAATGTAACTATCCAGTTAAATTTCTGTCTTCTCATGAATAAAACTTTGGTTGCTTAGCAACACATACACTTTTTCGTACTTTTTTTGGTAGTTGTATTCTATCCCTCTATTATGAATACACCTCTTCAAAACACAATATACCCCTTTACACCTCCTTAAATACATTGCAAAAGAAAAACCTATCTACCAATTGCTCAAAAAATAAACATTGGTACATAGGTTTAGCTCACGTTATGCAATAACTATCCTGGTTTTAGGATAGCATTTATCTAAGTTTATTGCAAGCGCTTTCACATAAAAATCACATCATTTTAAAAAAATGGTGCATGTTTTATAAGTTTAAAACTTACTAACATACACCATGTATAAAAGTCTGTCTCGATTTTATAATCTACGATTCATAACCCCTATGTATAGAATCGTATTATGATTTATTTATTTTTCTTTGGTAAACAGCACGTAATAATACAAGTAATGCCCCACCAGCAAGTGCAATTAACACTCCTTGGTTTGTCGTATCTGATGTATCTACTGGATTGCTTGTATTTGGTGATGTTGATGGATCAGAAACTGTTTTTTGTTTGTCCACTGATGCTTTAACAACAACTGATTTTGTTTTTGTTGCTGTTTTTGCTTCAATTGTAACTTCAACTGTTGCTCCATCTTTACCAACTGCTTTAAGTGCATCTAAACTAGCAGCACTTACTTCTAGTGTGATATCTTCGTTAGTAGCAAGATCAACACTCCATTTTGCTGAAGCGTTTGCTTTTGCTAATACGGCTTTTGCATCTGCTTTTTTTGCTTCATCGTAAGTTAATGTAAAGTCAGTTGCACTAAGTTGTAATTCACTTACAACTTCTTCATTATTGTTGTGTCCGTATTGTTTTACACGTTCGTCATTGATTACACCTGTCCAGTTTAATCCATATGCGAAGTCGTATGTATTTCCTTGAGAATCAACATAGCAATCTAAGTCTAAAGCAACATCTTCATAGTTCGCTTCAACTGTATCCATGTTTGCTGGGAATTGCATTGGTAATAAACCTCTAGGTTCGTGGTTACCTTCAATTACATCATAAATTGCTTTATCACTTACTGAGAATCCCACCACGATTGCATCTACTTTATCTTCAAATTCTGCCATGATTGCAGGTCCACTAGCATTCATAGAAACAACGATTGGAATGTCTTTTCCAGTTGCTTCAACTGCAGCTACTGCATTTAATACGATTGTTAAATCATGACCATTGATAAGTCTTGATTCTTCACCATAGTATGAACGGTTTTCTTTAGTTCCATCTGCTAATGTATCACCAGCAATTGATGTTTTTCTTACATTTTCACCATCTGCAACATATGTACCATATTGTAATGATAATGGGTAGTATCCAAATGATCCATCATCTTTTGTGTAACGTCCAGTATTTGCGAACAATCCACCATTCATAGGTGAACGCATTCCAACGATTACTTTATCAACATTTGTTAAATCAGGTGTTGTATATGTTGTATTTCCTTCATCATCTACACCTTCAATATCTGTAAGTACTGTTCCATATACAGATTTTGCAACATCAAGGTTCATTGATGAACTCCATCCAGCTGGTGTACTTGAGAAAATTCCAGGTTGTTCTTCTGTGTAAACCATTGGAATATACACTGTCATATCTTTTGGATCTTTTGCATTTAATGAAGCTTCTTGAATTGTGTTATCTGCATTTTTCACCATAACAATTGAATCAAGTTGTGCATTGTATCCTGCTTCTACTTTATCACTAGAACCAGCAATTGCTTTAGCATCAGTTAAATCTTGATATGGGTTTTCAAATAAACCAGGGTTCATTGTAAGTTTTAATAAACGTGTTGCACTTTCAGCAAAGCGTGCATTTGCAGCTGCTTCACCATCTTCTGCTACCATTTGTTCATATGATTCTACGATTGGTGTTGCATCATTGTTTCCACCAAACATATCAGTTCCATTTTCTAAAATCGCATAGTGACGTTCAGTTGTTGAAGCATTTTCCATTCCCCATGCCATTCCGAAGAATCCATAACTTGTAACTCCCCAGTCTGTACAAACAACTCCATCAAATCCTTGTACTTTACGAAGCAAGTCCATTTTAAATGCACTATATGCTGAACCAACATATTCACCACCAAGTGCAGTTCCATCAGAGTTTACCCCAATTGAGTAACTTGTCATTACTGCAGCAGCACTTTTTGTAAGTCCTTTTAAGTTGAATCCACCATCAACGAATGGTTTTAGGTGTTCTTCATAGTTATTTCCAGGATACACTGCGTATTTACCTGCTGCTGTATGTGATTCACGTCCACCTTCACCAGCACCATCTCCTGGGAAGTGTTTAATCATTGCATTTACTGATGATAATCCCCAACCTAAGTCAGTTCCATCAGCTGCATATGTAGATTGTGTTCCATCTACATATGCTTGTGCCATCATTGTAGCTAATTCTGTATCTTCTCCAAATGTACCACCATTACGTAACCAACGTGGATCCGTAGCTAAATCAATTTGTGGTCCAAGTGCAGTAACAATACCAAGTGCACGATATTCTGCAGATGTTGCTTTTGCAAAATTGTACATGTGATCTTCATCAAATGTTGCAGCCATACCTAAATTTGATGGCCAAGATGAAATATCACTATTTTCTGCAGCACTTGAATATAAGTCTCCAGAACCTGCAGTAGAACGTGGATCCGAACTAAAGTCTACAGGCACGTTGAAGTCACTTTCTTCAACGAATGCTTGCATTTGGTTTGTCCAACCAACTGCGTTTTCTACATTATTGTCAGCTGAATCCGTAATGTTACGAACATACGAATCCGTTAAATATTGTTTCTGGCTTTCTGTTAATCCAGCTGCACTATTTCCTTCGTGTGAACTAAATAACATCAATCCAGCAATTTTTTTAATTCCAGTTTTATTTCCTTGGTCATCTGTTTCATTTACTAAATAATCAGCAAGATCTTCTGCTCTTTCATCAGTAGATAAACGCCAATCTTCGTAATCATCCAGTTGACCATTTCGGTTCATATCTTTAAATGCATACGTATACTCTCCGTCAGTTTCGGATAAAATGTATGGATTGTTTCCACTTCCATCAACATTATGCAATAAACCAAGTGTTGGCCCATTATTAGGGTTCGTTACAAAATCAACTTTAATTGTTTTTGCAACACTATTTTCAATTGCATGAATATCCTTTACGTCTACAGTATAAGTAAGATTTGTGTCATTTGCTTTTACAGGCGTTACATTGAATGCTCCCACAGCACACACTCCGACCAAAGCAAGATTTAATATTTTATTTTTCATGTTTCGTCCCTCTTTCGCTTACATGCTCATATTTCTCCCTTAGTAATAATCCCCACATGCTTCGTCCTATTTTTCCACTCACCTCCTTGAAAAGTGCATTACAAAAAGAAAAACCTATGCATATGCATCCTCAAAATGAGAATTTTGTTATACATAGGTTTAGCTTGCTTTTGCAATCACTATCCTGTTGCCACAATAGTAGCACTTTGCTTTTTTGTTTGCAAGCGCTTTCAGTCAATTTATTGCAAATTATATAAAATATATTAATTATATATACATATTTATTTACTTGTTTTAAATATAAAAAAGCAACCCTATTTTGGATTGCTTTATATCTGAATTATTCGGTTTCGATACAACCGTATCCACCGTTTTGACGACGGTAAACAACTGCTACATCTTGTGTTTCATTATCTTTATATACGAAGAATGAGTGCCCTAACATTTCCATTCTCATAATTGCTTCATCGATATCCATTTCATCTGGAATGATGGTTTTCGTTCTTACAACTTCTTCATCAATTACATCATCTTCAGGAATATCTTCTTCAATGAATGCCATTGCTAAACTATCTCTTCCTTTATTTCTTTGTAATCTTGTTTTTTGTCTACGAATTTGGTCTTCTAGTTTATCGATAACCAAGTCGATTGCAGCATATAGATCATCATCGACAACCTCAGCCCTTAAAACTGCAAACTTTGTTGGTATTGTAACTTCAATTTTTTGTCCAACAGGATACACTCGGATGACCACGTTTGCTGTAACATCATCATCTATGATGAAATACTTCTTCAAGAAATTGAGTTTCGTCTCAATCTTCTCGGCGATAGCCGGTGTTACGGTTACGTTTTTTCCATAAATTTGTACTTTCATATGCAAGTACCTCCTATTCTTTTGTTACTGTTATTATAGCCTATTTATGTGATGAACGCATTCCTAACGAGTGAAAACTATATGAAAAGTGGAAGAATTGGTTCATCAATTGTAAATAAAAAATAGAAAACGGATAAAAAGTTAATCTTCTCTACTTTTTCTTGTGAAATCGTACATGATATTTGCTGTTAACCCCCATATTAAAGCATCACTTGTTTGATAAAAATAAACTACTTGTTTCGCATTTCCCCACGGTTGTTGATAAGATTCAGGCAATCCTAGTTCTGCTGTTGGTAGTAGCTGCACTTTATTTCCGTGCTCATCAAATGTATATGGTTGAATTTCAACATTGCAGTAATACGCTTTTGGTTCGTGTTTATAAAAGTAATCCAATGGAATGGTAAATAGATGATCCACTTCCGCTTTGTTATACTGCAATGACTCCATTGATGTATGTAAAAAACCAGCATATGCATGAATGACCATACCACTAGCAAGTATAAGGGTATTTAATTTAGCTATGACTTCAATATCCTTTATACTACAGCCAAGTTCCTCTACCGTTTCTCGAATTGCTGTATCTAGTGGTGAAGGATCATCTTTTTCAATTCCCCCACCTGGAAAACTAATTTCTCCTGGCTGACGAATTGTATCCGTTCGTTTTTCAAACAAAACATGCAAGCTTCCATCAATATAGATTAGCGGAAGCAAAACTGAAGCATAAAAGTAATCTTCAATTCCACTATATCTAGTTTGTTCATATAAAGTATTTCTTAATTTTCTGATTTGTTTTTCGTTCATGTTTCTATTGTAGCATAGAAAAAACTGGAAACATCATTCCAGTCTTCATTTTCTATAAACACATTTTATAAATGTTGATAACATCTTCTTCGTTTAACGAAACAAAGCCACCAATTGTACCAGTACGCTTATTTCCATAGCATGCACTGTGTGCCATTGCAGGAATATCTTCTTCTTTAGCTCCGATTTGTGCAAATGTCGTTGGCATTCCAATGGATGCTAAATATTGTTGGAATGCATCAATTCCTTTATTTGCCGTTGTTTCTAAATCGGTAAAGTCAATTTCGACATTCCATACACGATGTGCAAGTTGTACAAATCGCATCAAATCATGATTCATGTTATAACGCATCACTTGGGGCATAACAACAGCCAATCCAGCTCCGTGTGTTACATCATAAGTTGCACTTAATTCATGCTCAATATCATGACTTGCCCAGTCTTGACTGCGCCCTACTCCACATGAGTTATTATGTGCCATCATACCAGCCCACATAATATTTGCTCTTGCTTGATAGTTATTTGGATTTTCAATAACTTTAGGACCCTCATGAATCATTGTTTTTAATAAACCTTCAATCATTCGATCGGTTACTTCTACATCTGTTGTATTTGTCATATAGCGTTCCATCAAATGTGCCATAATATCGGTAATTCCCGCAGCACTTTGATAAGCCGGTAATGTTTGTGTAAGTTCTGGATTTAATACAGAAAATTTAGGACGTAAGCCTTCTCCTGAACTTCCTCGTTTATACATTCCATCTTCATTTGTAATTACAGAATCAGGTGAACCTTCACTACCAGCGGCAGCAATTGTAAGAACAGTTCCTATTGGTAAAGCTTGGTTGACGCGTTTTCCTGTATAGTAATCCCAGAAATCACCATCATAGATTGCACCAGCGGCAATTGCTTTTGCTGAGTCAATAACACTACCACCACCAACAGCTAGAATAAAATCAATGGCATTGTCCTTACAAATATCAATTCCTTCATAAACAAGTCCACTTCTTGGATTTGGTTTCACTCCCCCAAGTTCCATATATGAAATTTCTTGTTCATCTAAACTTTTCTTTACGCGATCAAGTAGTCCAGAGCGAACTACACTTCCTCCACCATAGTGAATCAAAACCTTTGTTCCACCAAAGCGCTTTACAAGCTTTCCAACTTCATTTTCACTTTCTTTACCAAAGGCAAAATAGGTTGGAGCATAAAAACTAAAATTTTCCATCAATTTCTCCTTTTCACGTATTCGTAACGTTCTTCTTATCTATATCGTACGCTTTTTTCCTATAAATGCTATGTAGTTTTTCATACAAATGCAATAGTATTTTACGATTTACTTGCGATCGTAAATAGGATCTTTATATAAACGTGTTGCTTCACTAGGTTTCACTCCATTATTGTAAGTTTTATCACCTAAGAATTTCAAAAACGGTTTCATATCTTTACCATCAAGTGCATCAAAAAGTAAAGGTAATCCAATCTTTGCATCGTTCATTGCGCGAATAAATACTTCATCTTCACTTTCATTGCTTGGTTGACCGGTTGTTGGATGTAACCATGTTCGTTTTTTCACATTCATGACATCATAGCGTGTATCAATATCAGGGAGCACCACATTTCCACTTAGTCCAGGTTTACGCGCTATACGTTCATAACTTCGTAATAACCGATATTTCATTTTATGTGGATCATATAAATACTTTTGTGCTTTTTGCCAATCACGTAATGCTTGTATAATTTCATCACTTGTAATCTCTGTAGAAAAACAAGCATATACTGCAGGAATATAAACTTCAGCTATGGCACGATCTGTATATTTTCCACGATTTGTAATTTCATACGTTTTAAATGAGCGAATCGTTGTATTTCGATAGTTCTTTAAATTAATCGTATCCATCATTGATTCAAAACGATGGTGATACAGTGTTGCATATTCACTTTTAAAACCAGTATTGTATACAACATATGGATGCATTACAGAATCTAGTTGCCAGTGTAAATAGTGTCCAATAATATAACTAGCCATGGCTTTCTTAATTTTATTATTTGGATAATTCAAGTACGTTTCAATCGCACTTTTATAAAAGGCATTTACTTTTCCTCGATGCAACTTCGTACCAATTTTAGATATATGTACATCTGGTGTTTTATACAACGGAAAAACTCCATGAAAAAATAAGAAATCAGGTCCATTACTACCAATTCGATACTCTTCCATATGACTTGTGATAATGTCTCTATATTTCTTATTGTTTATGTCTTTTAATACTTCTTCACAGAAGATGTTGTGTGTAATTAAATTTGGCATACATTCACCTCTTGATATGAATAGTGTATCACAAAACTATTTGTTTTTCTTTCGTTTTGCCAGTTGTCGTAGTACCCAGTGATATACCAAAATCATTGAATATGTATCCATTGCACAATACTTCAATAAATTCTTGATAGTTTCTTCATCAGCTTCATCTAACTTTGCATAGGATTGCATAGCAGTAATTCCATCACCAATCGCTAATTCATCATACGATTTATTAGTAAATATTTTAACGAGTTTCTTTAATGAGTACATTCCTGCCATCTTATTGTCATAAATTAAACCACTTGAGAAAGGAATTGCTAAATCAACCATACGCTGCCAAATTTGTTCAAGTGCATCATGATATTTTGGAAATTGCGCAGCTAGTTGCTTTAAGCGTAACTTTTCAGCACCTTCTACATTAAAACACATGACAGATCCAGTTTTTGGAATATCTTCAATTAACTGTTTAATGAAATCTTCACGACAGTCTTTACGTCCTAAAAACTCTTTGTGACGTACATTATGCTTAGCATCTTCAATATGTAATGAATACTGAAATGTAAGTACATCATATGGCTTCATTCCATCAAAAGGTGGAAAGGCAAATGTTTCCCATTCAAAATCCAAATAACTGATTGGATATGTGACATCTCTAAAAAAATGCGAGACAGCAACTGCATCAAAAAACAGAGTTCCTGTTTTTGCGGCCATGTACTGTGCATATTGATGTCGTGTTCCCTCTACATCAGCAAAGTCGATTTGTGAGATTGTTTCAATTCCTTGAATGTCATGCAATTCAAATTTCTTTGATGAAGAGACTAGATTTAAAATACTCACATCTTTTTGATTTGGGAAACATACATCAAAGTATTCACATTTCCCTTTACGTGTACATATATTGGTACGAATTTTACGTTCTGGTTCCTCCTCCATTACTGTATCAATAGCTTCGAGGAATGGTGTAAGATCACGTTTTCTTTCATTGACTAATTTGCCAATACTATGTTTTGCTTTATTTTTGTCGTTATACAATTTCTTTTCAACAAGTAGCAATTGTTCTAAATCTAGTTCTCCTTGTCGGACATATTCTGGATTTAATCGCACAATAAAGCGATCGACTACGCGAATACCTAAATGATCTAAAACCCATTCTTGATCTGCATACGTTTGTGCTTCATGTTCTTTTGGATAACAATTTGCATATGGATAATACAATACAAAACCATCATGCACTTTACGCATGATTGGCATTTTAATACGTAAATCATTATATTCCAAACGTACACTAACAAATACATCGTACGCATCTATGTTGCTAAAGAAGCGCTCATTTGTATCATGAGGAGCTCCTTTAAAATATTCCTTCATGCCAAATAAACGCAAGGTTAATTCGTATATATTTTCATTGAACATTACATATCGTTGAAACGCTTGTGGTTGCTTTTTTGAAAGCCACAATAGACGATCACAGCGCTGTAATTTATTAATATCTGATAAATGTTTCATAATTCGCTTTTCAATTATAGCATATATTGACTCAGACTTTGTTGTAAACTGTCAATTAATTCATCTTTTAGTTCACTCGGTTCAAGTAAGATACAATCTGGACCAAGGGAACGAAGAAATTCTAAGATCTTTGCTTTGTTTTCCATCGTGAATTCAATAAGCAAACCATCATCAACTTTTTCCTTGCTTTCAAGTAAACCAATACTCCGCTCTTCTAGTAAGATTGCATGTAATCCAGTTACTTTAATTTTCACGCAATATGCTTCAGCAATCAGATTTTGTTTTCCAACATGTTCATCAATTTTAAAATCTGGATCACGTGCAAAACGAATCGAGGCAATTTCAACTCGTTTCATACGTACATCGGATAGTTTGAATGATTTATATCCTGGACGCTTTCCTTCTGTACGATCATAAGCTAGAACATAATTTCCGTCTTCAGAAACGATAAGTTCATATGGTTGCACATATCGTTCATCAAATGTTGTTGCTTGTAAAGAGCGATACAAAAAGCGAACATGCATACGTTTATCTCGAGCTTCTTGAAATAATGAAATCATTTTATGTTCCGTATGAGTAGTTTGTCCACTCCACAGATAATGAATATTCTTACTTTGGTTAGGTTCATGTAATGCATTTTTGATTTTCATTAGTGCATCGTTGTAACAAGTCAATTGATTGTAATTATACATTTGTAAGAAGGCACCTGCATCATGTAGAGATTCTATTTCTTTATCAGTTAAGGCAATGGTGGGAACTAGACTTGTTTCATCTAGTCGGTATCCCCCATCTTTACCTGTAATACTTTCAATGACATATCCTGCGACTTCTAATTCTTTTTTAAATTCGGAGATATTTCGTTTATTCGTCTCTAAATAACTTGCAATTTCATCACGCGAAACTACATCGTTTGCTTTTAAGTAATTTAACATTTTGATAACAAGTGCGCTTCGATTCATAGCTATTCTCCTTAATTATATTTATGCTTGCATACTTTGTAAGGTATGTCTTGGTAAACTAAAACGTTCTGGATGTGTACCAAAGCGTTCATCTACTTTAATTGCTTTAGGTACAATTCCTTGATATGCCAGTGGTTCTACCATTTCTCCTAGTCCAAACTCTAAGGCAAAACCAAGGGCTTCACCAACTTGACTTGCACCATGAGAAATCAATAATTCCACCATTTCTAAATCTCTTGTGTAAACGGCATGAACCAAAATTGGATATCCATTAAAAATCCAGTTGGCATCTGCACCATATGTAAGTGCGCGTTTAACAGCAGCGTGATCTACATCCCATACTCCATTTAATAATTCTTTTGCTAATAATGTATCTTTCATTTTTAGTTCCTCCTTGTATTTACCTAGAGTATATACAAGATTGTTACATCATTTATGTTACATTAAATTAAATGTGAGGTAAAGAAAAAGAACTACTTAGAGTTCTTAGTATCAAACTTTTCTTTTAGCTTCGTTATTACATATGGATCGACAAACTTACTGACATCTCCACCAAAGCTAGCAATTTCTTTAACTGAGCTACTTGATAAAAAAGAATATTCAGGTTTAGCCATAAAGAAACATGTTTCAACATCCGCATCTAACCACATGTTTGCAGTAGCATTACGAAGTTCATATTCATAATCTTGTACAGCACGTATTCCACGAATCATAACTTTAGCATTTTGTTTTTTTGCATAGTGTACAGTCAATCCTTCTCCAACATCAACTGTAACATTAGGAAGATTTGCACACGTTTGCTTAATCATTTCAATTCGTTCTTCAATTGTGAACAATGCCTTTTTATCCGGGTTTTTCATTAAGACAATCACGACTTCATCAAACACTTTACTAGAACGTTCAATAATATCGTAATGCCCCTTTGTTATCGGATCGAAGCTTCCTGGATAAATTGCTTTTTTCATTCACTTACTCCTTTATACATATGTATTTTTGATTTACCATATACTTTTTCTTTGTATTTTTCTAATGTACCTATACGCACTGGTAAATCAACTTTACTATCGCTTTCACAAATGACATATGCATCATCTGTTAACATTTTATTTTCTTGTAGATACTTCATAATTTCTTCATATACATGCATTGCATATGGAGGGTCTAAATAAACCAAACGAAACCTTTCGTTTTTTAAGCAAGGCAATACTTTGTGATAGTCTGCTTGCATAACACTTGTATTGGCTTGTTCATGTAAGATTTCTATATTCTTTTTAATTACTTGGATAGCTGCTTTATTCTTATCACAAATAAATGCATAATCCATTCCTCGTGATATAGCTTCCAGTGCCATTCCCCCACTACCACCAAATAAATCAAGCATAACTCCACCATCAAAGTATGGTCCAATACTTGAAAAGATTGCTTCTTTAACCTTATCACCCGTAGGTCTAGTAAGATCTCCTTTTAAAGACTCTAAACGTCTTGAGCCATGTTTCCCCGCACATACTCGCATTATCGTAATACCCTCTTTCTTTGACGTCGTATCAGTGAAATAATCGACTGGCACACACCCATTAATACCATAATAGATAGAAGTGAACTACCTCCACTTGAAATAAATAAGAGTGGAACTCCGGTTAGTGGTAAGAACGCACTTACACCTCCAACATTTAAAATAAAGTGAATTGATAAGTACACAGCAGTACCAACTAAAATCATTCGTGTTCCATCATCTGCTGCACGTTTTGCAAAATAGAAAAGACGATATAGTATAATCCCATATCCAATCACAATGACTAGTAAACCAAAAAGTCCAAGTTCTTCGATTGTTACTGGTAAAATGAAGTCCGTTTCTGCTTCTGGTAAATATCCATATTTTTGTGCACTTTGTCCTAGACCTAAACCAGTGATTCCCCCATTGGCAATCGCATACAAACTATAGGTTAAGTTATATCCAGTTCCAAAGATTTGCGTAAATGGATTATCCGCATTAATAAAACGCGCAAGTTGATAGTTATCTGCACCTAGTAATTTCTCTAATACGGTAATACCAAAATGCGTCATACTGAAAGCAAGACCAACAACAATACATCCTAGTGCAATTTTACATAAGGTTTGAATGCCACTTAGTTTAAAGTGGCTTGGTACAATATTACAAATCAAGAAAATCATTGTTAATACAACAATTGTACCAAAGTCAGGTTGCGCAATAATTAATAATGCAAACACGATAAAGAAAAATGTTGGTCGAAAAATAATTTGCATAAGCGTTTTTCTTTGTGGTCCAATATGATAGATATTTACTCCCATATACACGATTAAAAAAGCTTTAGCAAACTCACTCGGTTGAATTGTACCCAATCCTCCAGGTAGTTGAATCCATGACTTCGCTCCATTTACTGGTGTAGAAAATAGTACAACAAACACCAAAAGTGCTGCAACTAGTACACCAATAACATCAAGTACTTGTAAGAAATTCTTATTTCGTAGCCATACTTGAAAAACTCTAGCTACTTTTACCATCGCAAAATATGAGATAATTAAAAATAGCACTTGTTTAATAATCGTGTTTCTTACAATATTGGGAGATTGTGCACTCATCCCAACACTTGTTGAAACGACCATGATACTTCCAAAGAAGATTAATATAATAACAGCCGCATGGATCCATCGATCATACATAGGCGGCATCTTAAGACTAAATAACTTTCCTAATTTTTTCACTTTATCACCTGCACTACATTTTACACTATAAATACATATTTTTAAATTAATATGTCAAAATGCTTTGCAAATTTTAAAGAATTGCGTAAAATACAACAGTAGGAGAAATATTATATGCGATTAACAATAAAAGATATTATACTTGATTCAGATCCACGAATCCGTGAGGTGTCTGAAGAAGTCAGTTTCCCTTTATCAAAAGAAGATGAAGCGCTAATTCAAGCACTTTACCAATATGTATGTGAATCTACAGATGAAGAAAAGATAGAAAATGAGGGATTTAAACCAGCAGTTGGATTAGCTGCAATCCAAGTTGCACAAAAAAAGCGTATGTTAGCTGTCGTACTTCGAGGTGAAGAAGATGAAATTGTGGAACAATATGCACTGATCAATCCAAAATTAATCAGCCATTCAGAACAAGATAGCTACCTAGCAAACGGTGAAGGATGTTTATCCGTTGAAGAAGTACATCAAGGAATTGTCCCAAGACATGCACGTATCACCATCGAAGCATACGATTATCTACAAAAAAAGGATGTTCGTATTCGCGCACGTGGTTATACAGCTATCGTACTTCAACATGAAATGGATCACTTGGATGGTACCCTATTCTATGATCACATCAAAGAAAATCAAGGTCCAGAAACGTTACATGATCCAATTGTGATTGAATAAATCAACAATATAAAGCATGAGCTAGAAAACTTATGCTTTTTTTACGCAAAATTAGGCGAAAATCATGTGCAATTTGACAGAGTATGCTATAATACATGAAGTCAAAAGGTGTTAGAAGGAGAAGTAAATGAACGAAAAGAAACAAACACCGAAAACGCAATCCAAACAAACAAACCAACAAAACGATAATAGGTTTCATAAGATTAGAAATACTGACACCTTAGTGTACGCACTAGGGGGTTTAGGCGAGGTTGGAAAGAATATGTACTGTATCGAACAAGGTAATGAAATCTTGATTATCGATGCTGGAGTGCGTTTTCCAGATGAAGAGTTGTTAGGAGTGGATGCTGTCATCCCTGACTTTCAACACTTAGTCGAAAACAATAAGAAAAAGAAATATTTAATTATCACCCATGGTCATGAAGACCACATTGGTGGAATTCCCTATTTATTACAGCATGTGCAAATTGATGCAATATACGCACCACTATTTGCAAGTGCTTTAATTCAAAAGAAACTTGATGAAAGAAAATTGCGAAATGTGAAAATACGTCATATCAATAGTGATTCAAAAGTAAAGACAAAACACTTTACTGCTGGCTTCTTTGATACGACTCACTCGATTCCAGATTCACTTGGAATTATCGTAAATACGGATAACGGAAGAATTGTTACTACAGGAGACTTTAAATTTGACTTAACACCTGTCGGTACGAACTCAG
The DNA here is from genome assembly GCF_004365815.1 of Breznakia blatticola. GTDB lineage: Bacteria > Bacillota_I > Bacilli_A > Erysipelotrichales > Erysipelotrichaceae > Breznakia > Breznakia blatticola. Next base: position 46,099 of record NZ_SODD01000010.1, on the reverse strand, counting down.
AATATCAAAAGATGGCATACATCGGACAAATCGGTGTAGATTTATTACTTAGTGATTCTACAAACTCTGGAGTTGAAGGATTTTCAATCTCAGAAAAGAAGGTTGCTGGTCAAATCTTAGACATCTTTAAGAAAACTGATGGACGTATCATTGTAGCGACATTTGCTTCAAACGTTTACCGTTTAGCACAAATATTAGAAGCTGCTATCGCATGCGGACGTAAAGTTGCTGTATTTGGTCGCTCGATGGAAAATGTGTTAGAAGTTGCACGTAAACAAGGAAAGATCAAAATCAAAGATGCAAACTTGTTATCACCTGATCAACTCAATCACTACCCCGCAAGTAAAACATGTATTGTTTGTACTGGATCACAAGGAGAACCTCTTGCTGCTTTATCAAGAATTGCTGCAGGAACACATCGACACATTCGCTTGCAACCAAGCGACACGATTATTTTCTCAAGTAGTCCAATTCCTGGAAACAACCAAAGTGTTAATACAGTAATTAATAAATTGTATCGTCATGGTGCAAATGTACTGACAAATTCAATTTTAAATAACTTACATACTACAGGTCACGCATCAAGTGAAGAACAAAAATTAATGCTTCAATTGATGAAACCAAAATACTTTATGCCTGCACATGGTGAATACAAAATGTTAAAACAACATGCTGCTAGTGCAATGGAAACAGGTATTCCTAAAGAAAACATCTTTATATGTGCAAACGGTGATGTTCTTGTCTTACGTGATCACAAGATGTTTAGAAGTTCTTTACGCTTTGATGCAGATGATATTTACGTTGATGGTAATGATAGTTCTGGTATTTCTACAGCTGTCTTAAAAGACCGTCAAATCCTTGGTGATAGTGGACTTGTTTCTGTTATCATTCCAATTGATTCACGTAAAAACAAAATCATCTCAAAACCAGTACTAGTTACTCGTGGTTTTGTCTTCATTAAAGATTCACAGTCTTTACTAAAAGAAGCTGAACAAGTTGTATATGAAGCTTTAAAAGAATATATGCAAGGAAAAGTAAGCTTTGGTGGAATTAAGAATACGGTACGTCGTACTCTTGAACCATTCTTATATGAAAAAACACATCGTAATCCAATTGTAATCCCAGTTATTTTGAACTCGGTAGAAGCAATTGAAGAGATGCAAAATCGTAATAAGAATCCAAAACCGAAACGCAAACAACCAACAAAAAAAGCAACTACGCAGGCGTAGTTGTTTTTTTATGCATCATTGCGATTCATACTATATCCATGTTTATGCAGTTGGTATGATAAGTCCAACCGAATTCGATATAAACGTGAATGAATAGTTCCTAGTGGCACATGTAACAATTTACTGATCTCAATTGGTTCATATTCTTGAATATAATGAAGAAATGCAGTGGTCCGCAAACTATCTTGAAGACTTAAAATCAACATCTGTAAGGTATCCATAAAAAACTCATAATCCAATTTCTCTTTGGTGTAAGTTACGCATGCAAATTGTTCAATACTTTGTTCATAAAGTTCCATTATGTCTAATTTTTTCGCACGCTGTAAACGATGACATACATTTAAGGTAATGGAACGCAACCAAGAGTAAAAGGCACGTTCATCTTTTATTGTATCAATTTTCTCCCAAACAATGGTAAACACATCTTGAATCACATCAAATGCTTGTTCCCTATCTGTAAAGTAATAGTATGCCCAGTAGTATACATTTTCATTAAAATTCTCATACAATTGATTAAATGCCAATTCATCTCCTGCCTTTACTTGACTAACTAATGTCATTGTTTCATCTCGATCAATAATGATTCACCTCCCATAAATTCAAGTTTAGTGAATCTATTATAGCTTCTCATGTATCGATAAATTCATTGTTGTCATGAACTATACATTAAATGTTCTTAACATCACCTATGTTATAAATTATGTATAAAAAAAGACAAAATCATCAGTGATTCTGTCTAATCATTTAATGTGCGAAGTGCATCTTCCAAACCTGTTTTGCTAGCAGTTTTTGCATCGACTGCTTTGATTACTTTAGCAGGTGTTCCCGCAACCATCATTCCTGGTTCAACATCATGTAATACAACACTTCCCGCAGCAACAACGGCACCTTTTCCAATACGTACACCTTCTACAACGACAGCATTTGCTCCAATGAGCACATCATCTTCAACAACGACTGGTGTTGCACTAGCTGGCTCTACAACGCCAGCAAGAACCGTTCCTGCACCGATATGGCATCGATCACCAACAATGGCACGTCCTCCAAGAATGGCTCCCATATCAATCATTGTGTCCTCTCCAACGATTGCACCAATATTAATAATCGCACCCATCATGATGACTGCACGATCTTTAATTTCTACATGTTCACGAATATATGCACCTGGTTCAATACGAGCATTAAGATTTTTTGTATCTAATAAAGGTATGGCTGAATTTCGTCCTTCATTCTCAATATGTATATCGCAAATGAAATCCTTTATTGCTTCTAATTGTGGTTCAATCACATCCCACTGTCCAATAAGCGTTTGACTTACTGGTAAACCAAATGCTTGGCAATCATGAAAACTTACATCTTTTGTTGTATTGATATACACTTTGACATTTGTTTTCTTTTTAGCATCTCGTATATACTTAATAATTTCTTGTGCATTCATATTCATCTTCCCCATTCCTACTTACGAAATAACACGTCATGCATGTCATATAATCCCGCAGGTTTTCCTACTAAGAATTCTGCAGCTTTAATTGCTCCATTAGCAAACACATGCTTTGAGTGTGCTTCATGCTTAATTTCAAGCACTTCATCTTCACCAGCGTAAATTACACTGTGTTCACCAACAATACTTCCACCACGTACTGCGTGAATCCCAATTTCTTTTTGACGTTTCCCGTTTCCTTCACGTCCATAAACTTCTGCATAAATGCCATCTGGATTTAATGTTTCCACTAACATTTTTGCGGTACCACTTGGTGCATCTAATTTTTTATTATGATGCTTTTCAATCACTTCCATATCGAATGAATCTTCTAAAATTGGTGTAATTAAACGTAGTACTTCTTGCATTACAGTAATTCCAAGCGAGAAGTTTGCGGTATATACAACTGGCGAACGTAAAGCAGCATGCTTAATCGCAGCAACTTGTTCACTTGTAAATCCAGTTGTTGAAATAACTATCGGTGTATGATGAATTTCAACATACGCTAATAAACTTTCTAAATTGTCTGGATGCGAAAAATCAATAATTACATCGAATGGATCACGAATATCATTGATACTTTGTAACCGATCCATACTTACAATGCCAGCAATTTCATGTCCTTTCGCTAATAACTTTTGTTCGATGATTTTTCCCATCATCCCATATCCAATTAACGCTACTCTCATATTACTGACCAATCACTTTCATTTGCTCAATGAGTTTCATGCGATTTTCCTCACTCATAAAAGTTAATGGTAAGCGATATCCACCAACTTCCATTCCACGTAAATTCATTGCTTCTTTAATTGGAATTGGATTGGTTTCAATAAATAGCGCATTAATAAAATCTAAATATTTTAATTGTAAATTACGTGATGTATGAATATTACCAGCTAAATAACTTGCCACCATATCATGTGTTTCTTGTGGAAGAATATTTGCAACTACTGAAATAACACCACTAGCTCCTAGTGACATCGCAGGAACAATCATATCATCATTTCCTGAATATACTTGGAAGTCATCACTTGCAAGTGCACATACTTTAGCAAAATAGCTAATATCACCACTTGCTTCTTTGATTGCGGCAACATTTTCAAGTTTTGCTAGACGTTTTACAACACTCACTGGAATAGTACAACCAGTTCTACCTGGCACGTTATAAATAATTAATGGAATATCTACTGCATTAGCAACCATTTCAAAGTGTAAATACATACCTTCTTCATTTGCTTTGTTGTAGTAAGGAGCAATTACAAGTAAAGCATCCGCTCCCATATCTGCGTATTTTTTTGCATATGTTACTTGTGTTTTTGTCGAGTTTGAACCAGCTCCTACATATACCGGTAAACGCTTTGCAACTTTTTCAATTGTATATTTTACAACGGAATCATCTTCATCGTGTGTTAATGTAGGTGTTTCTCCAGTTGTTCCTAACACCAATATCGCATCGGTTTGATTAGCTACATGAAACTCAATCAATTCTCCTAGTTTATTAAAATTCACACTTCCGTTTTCATTAAACGGTGTAATTAAAGCAACAATACTTCCTTGTACTAACATGCCATTTCCTCCTTTAGTTCGACTTCACCTTTGGCAATAAAGGTAGCCGGCCCTCTCATCATAATTTCATTATCTTTATCGTGAAGATGCAGTGTACCTAACTGTAACTGAACATCCACACAATGATCTACATATCCTTTTTTACTTGCAATTGCAAAACTTGCACAACATCCAGTTCCACAAGCAAGCGTAATTCCTACTCCACGCTCATATGTCACAACTTTTAGTGTACGTTTATCAACTACTTGCACAAAATTCACATTCGTTTTTTCTTGAAATGTTGGATGGTTACATATATATTTACCAACACTTTCCACATCGTAATGGTCCACATCATCCACAAACATAACTGTATGAATGGTTCCTAGAAACACAGATGCTAATTCATATGCATCAATGCGATACGACAACAAATCAATAGATGTTTCCATGTGTAGTAATGTATGATCAAATTTTGGTTTTCCCATCGCTATTTCATATGTGTCATACTTTGAATCAACATGTAAGATACCTGCTCCAGTTACTACATCGAAACTGTCTGTATCTACTAAATGTTGATCTAAAACATATGCACTAAAACAACGTATTCCATTTCCACACATTGGTGCTTGTGAGCCATCTTGATTATAAAATATCATTTCCAGTGGATTTGTGGCTACGATAATAAGTCCGTCTGCACCTATACCGATATCCTTTGAACATAATTTTTTTGCCAGTGTTGTATAATTATACATCTTTACATCTTGTTGATTTACAATTACAAAGCTATTTCCACATCCATGATATTTACAAAAAGGAATCATAGTTCAATGTCCTTTTGTACATCCAATATCATTTGTGTTTCAAATGTTTCTCTAGCAATCACTTGTCTTGCTTTTCCATCTTTTACAAAAATGACAGCTGGACGATTCAAACGGTTGTAATTACTTGCCATGGAATAACCATAGGCACCTGTTGTAAACATCACAAGAATATCATTTGCTTCTACTTCTGGTAATAATGCATCGTGAATTAATATATCTCCACTTTCACAACACTTTCCAGCAATTTCATAAGTTCTAACTGCCGGTTGTTGGTCTTTATTTGCAATGATACATTCATACTTTGCATCATATAATGCTGGCCGAATGTTATCTGCCATACCACCATCAATAAATACAAACGTTTTATTTTGCGTTTGTTTTGTAAAACCGACTGTATATAATGAATATCCTGCTTCACCAACAATACTACGTCCTGGTTCCATACATACTTTATCCACTTGTATTTGTGCTTGAGCTAGTGCATTTTCTAATGCCTCAATTAGTGTTTGACACATAATATCTGTTGGGACTGGTTGATCTTCTTTTGTATAACGCACTCCAAATCCACCACCAATATTTAAAATAGATACATCAACATTGATATCTTTGATAAAACCAACCATTTTATCAATTGCTGCCATAAATCCTTCAGTTGCTAGAATTTGAGATCCAATATGTGAATGAAATCCTTTAAATGTTACATATGTACATGCATCAATTTTAGCAATCATATCTTTGATTTCATCGACAAGATCCATTGAGATACCAAATTTTGAATCTGGTGTTGCAGTTGCAATAAATTCATGTGTATGTGCTTCAACTTTTGGATTGATGCGAATAAGTACATCAACTGGTTGTTTTAATTTATCTGCAAGAGCAACTACACGTTCTACTTCATGCATATTATCAATAACAATTGTTTGTACATGATAGGAAAGAGCCATTTCGATTTCTTCATCTAATTTATTGTTTCCATGAAAATATATACGATTTGCAGGAAAGTTGGCTTGAATAGCAACATACAATTCCCCACCACTTACAACATCAATACTTGCACTTTCCTGTTCTAGTTTTTCTAACATTGCTGTACAAGTAAATGCCTTAGAAGCATAAACTACTTCCGTATCAAATACATTACTTTTAAAGTTATTTACATATGAGCGAATTTGCTCATCAATTTTATTTTCATCATAGACAACAAGTGGACTTCCACAAGTTTCTAATAATGTATCACATGCTACTCCAGAAATTTTAAACATAACTTTACCCCCATCTTGTATAAATAAAAGGTCAACAAGATTGTACTCTTATTGACCAATTTCTGGTTCATTAAGATAGCACAACTACTTGCGTAGACAGTCCTTAAGATATTCTCCTAAAGCCCATAGATACTGTTTGCCAACAGCTCTATTCGGCGACTATTCCTCTGGTAAGTGTCAAACGAATGCCTTCTATACATACCATAATAACAAATCGCGCCTCTATCATCTATTTATATTCATGTTTTATTTATTGTACCATAACTGTATATAATTGCCACTACTTTTTACTTGCTATATTACAGGATGGTGATATTGTCCATTTTCTTGTGTTTGATTTTTATATTGAATGGCAAACTTTGGACAATGATGCAAACAACGTAAGCACATCTCACATTTCTTTTTTTGCCATACTGGTTTTCCATCAATTAATTCAATCGCATGTACTGGACACTTTCTTTCACATAAAGCACAGTGTATACAAGAATCAAGTACATGAAAACCTTTGGTTTTAGTTAAAAAGGTTTGACCAAACAAAGTTACTGGTGCACTAAGTATACGTGGAAAACCCGTTTTGGCAAAATGACCAACCTCTTTTTGTTCAATTTTATGCATAATCTCTTTTAACTCAATAATCGCATGTTGATTTATTTGCATAATCTTTTGTTCATCATTTACATCATACATCCGTGTATAGTTATCAGGCATCAATAAGTCAAAAGCTGCATCAATCCCCAATCCCTTTTTTTGCAAGATTGCATTTGCTTTCTTAATGGATTGTCCTTGTTGTCCACCACATGTTGCAATGTAATATACATATGGTTTCTTTTCAAAGGTGATGGATAATTCCAATAAGAATTGTTCCACGATGTGTGGTAATCCATAAAAATATACAGGAAATACAAATCCAATACGATCTTGATCATCAATATTGAAATTGATACGCCCTGTATGTAACCATTCGTCTACACGAATCGCTTCATGATCATATGCTTTTGCTAAATGCTCCGCAACAAACGTACTATTTCCAGTACCACTAAAATAAAAAATCATCTTTGTCCCTTCCTTCTTCCTTTTATCCTATCTATAAATCTTTACGTAGGATCCAATCTGTCTCGATTAAATCACCCATCGTAAAGTCATGTTCCCCAACTCGATAGTATCCATACTTTTTATAAAATGCTTGTGCTGCATAGTTATGCTCCCAAACACCTAACCACATAAATGAACGTTTATTTGCTTTTGCAAGTGCAATCGCAAAATCCATAAAAAGTGAACCTATACGTAATCCTTTAAACTTTTTTGAAACATAAATCCTTTGCACTTCAAATCCTTCATCACCCATATCTTCTGTTTGACTATCATACATATTTACTTTTAAATACCCTGCCAGTGCATTATCATAATATGCAAAATACGTAGTTGATGAAACATCATCAAGTGATTGCAACAATTCCTCTTTTGTATATGCCTCATCTACGTAAGCTTGTAATACCTCCGTTTTTTCTTCTGTATAAAATGTTTCATATAAAGTTTGAATGGCAATGTCTCTAAGCAATTCTACTTGCTCTTTTTCTACTCTCACAATTTCTATCATATGCTTATTATACAATAAACAAATAAAAAACATCTACTATACGCAAGTAGATGTAAAAATTTATGCACATATACAACTAACTACAATATAAGTTTGTCATAGAATACATACTTACATGCATCGTAAAGTCATATACTTGATGTTGCAATTCTTTTTTTGACAATGTCGGTGCATGTACTTGCACTTGTTGCATGTATAACATAACTAGACAAATACCGATATACATTACTGACTTTATCAATAATTTAATGATCATCCCATCCTCCCAAATACCTATACTTGTATTAAATCATATCTGCATGTATATGAAAAGGATTTTAATTATATTTTATAATTTAACGGATGACTTCCTTGTTTTATAAACTATCAAATAATTCTTGTGTAACTGGTTTACGTTTTGCCTCTAATAGTTTATCTAAATAAATCGTTGATGCTGTTACTAAGTTTTGAATATCTGTATCATCTTCATCAACCATTTCATAACGCTTAATAATGAAACTACGTGATTTACGGATTAAATCCAATCCTTTCGCTGTTGGTTGGATGTAAATAATACGACGGTCATGATTTGCGACCACTTTCTTTAGTAAATCATCTTTTACCATTGCAGTTACTTTAACTGATAAATTTGTAGCTGCTCTATTTAAAGTTGCAGCAAGCGAATTTAATGTTAAATTTGGATTTGATTCCGCCTCATTTAGAATTGCTAACTGTAATGCATTAGTTCTAAATTTTTCATAAAATGGTTGTAAGATTTGTTGACTTACAGCACTGATTTCGGATTTCAATTTCTCCGATTCTCTAATTACTTCCCATTGGATCATAATAATCCTCCTATCTGTTATATATTACTTATATTAACATAGTTATCTTATTTCCTTTTGTATTAATAGTCAACGAAAGTGACTGACTTATTACGTTAAGAAAACCAACTGTATTACAGTTGGTTGACGTTAAAATGATTAAGTAAAATTTGTTCGGCTTGTACATTCCACAATCCATTATGTGCCTCACAGCTTTCATGTAATTTCGCAAATAATGGATCCTCTTTTGCTAGTGATTCAAAATCATCAATCGCAGTTAATGGAAGATCAATTTGTGTATAAATTAACTTCTTCCCTCCTGGGATATCTGGTAAGTTAATGGTTGTATCAACCACACTATCCAAACCACCAATATGTGTAACCATTAAAGATGGATTGATCTTACCTTGTTCAGATAAACGAAGTGCTTCAAGTAAATCATCATTTGTTCCTCCGGTAGTTCCCATGATGTGTGTACTTGTGTAGTGTACATCATATAAATTCACCATTGCAGAGAAGTTCTTGTCAGTTGGACCGGCAAAGATATTCATACATCCATCAAAAGCTAATAGTTTACTTGCTTGTTGCGCAAGACTTTCAACAGGAACATATACAAAGATATCATCATATCCTTTACCTTCACTGATATCGAGTAATGCTTGTGTATCATCTTCAAAATTATTTGGATTGAAATAAATCAATTCAATTCCTTTTTCCTTCATACTTGCTTCTGATAATACGCGTCTAGCCCGTTCGATTCTTTGTTCACTCAAATCCGTCACTACAACTCGTTTTGGTTTCTTATCACCAGCAGCTGCATAATCAATCGCTCCAAGTCCCATTGGACCCGTTCCACCCATGATTAATAGATTTCCACCTTCTTTAATTCCCATGTCATGTACATAGTTTTGTTTGTTTGTATGATAATTCGCTCGATATCCACCAATGATACAAGACATCGGTTCACCTAGACTTGCACTATAATAGCTATCTCCCTCATACACCATCAAACATCCTAGTTCCATTACTTCAGGTGGAATAATACAGTACGTACAATCTCCACCAAAATATGGATATGAGTACCCAGGTGAAGCTAAACTACCTTTATAGTTTAGTGCTGGTTGTTGAGCAAAGCGTTGACCTGCTTTAAATTGGTCTTGCCACTTCTTTCCAACTTTTACAATATCTCCAGCAAATTCATGTCCAATAATGATTGGATTTTTATCTACATCATCTGGAACACGTTTGTGGTTTTTTCCTTGTTTTACTGTTTTGTATGTTGACATACAAATACTATCACTTACTACTCGTACGAGTATTTCATCATCTTTAATTTCTGGAAGTTCGAATTCTTCTAAACGAAGATCATCTACTCCATACAGTCTAACTGCTCTGGTTTTCATTTTATACCTCTATCTTTTCTAGTACGACTTGTTGTACTAATGTATCTATCATTTCTTTACTTGCCGGTTCTGTACCACTTGTTGTACATGCCCCTGCACTAATTGCCATTGCTTGTATAGCTACTTGCTCTAAAGAAAGTTTATTTTCAATTGCATATGCAAGTGCTGCAACCATTGCATCTCCTGCACCTACTGTAGATTTCACATCAACCTGTAGTCCTTTTGCATAAATCACTTGATCTTCATACATAAACAATGCACCATCTTTTCCCATTGAAATTACTACCATAGCAATTCCAGTAGCCATTAATTCTTTTGCCATTTTTGCAAGTGTAATTGGATCATTTGTTTCCTTTACATTCATGTACTGGCAAAGTTCAAATGCATTCGGTTTGATTAGAAATGGAACTTCCTTAATGGCATGTTTAAAGGAATTTCCATCTGCATCAAGAATCACTTTTACACCTTTCTTGGCAAAATGTGAAATTAGTTTTGCATAATAATCACTATCCATACCTGTTGATAAACTACCAGCAAGGACTAGTAAATCAGAACACTGAATATTTGCATCTAATAATGCTTGCATCTCTAATTGCTTTTCACTATCAATATGTGGTCCACGCTCATTTAACTCTGTTAGGTGTGTATTTGCATCCATCACCTTAAGATTTGTACGTGTACTACCCTCTACCCAAACAGCCTTTGTTTCTAGTTGCATCTCAAGCAACGATTGTTCTATATACTGTCCAGTGTTTCCAGCTAAATATGCAAATACAACACTTTCTTGTTGGAGGGTATGTAAGGTTTTACTTACATTAATACCTTTTCCAGCTGCTGAGATTACAACATTTTCTAAACGATTTAATGCTCCAACTTGCAAACTTTGTAAGCTTGCAGTTTTATCGATAGCTGGATTACATGTCAATGTATAAATCATGCTTTTGTTAGCGTGGAATGAATATACTCAATATCACAAGAATTTACCAATTCTTCAACTTCACGCATATCTCCTAATTTCATTGCAATGTTACTTAATATTTCAATATGGTCACTATCTTTGGCTGCAATTCCAATAACAACACGTACTGGGTTTCCATTCCAATCAATTGGTTCTGGATAAATTTTAACCGCAAGTCCCGTTTGCTTTACAAAAGGCTTCACTTCATATTCCCCATGTGGAATTGCAATATCATTTCCAATAAACGTCGTTAATGATTCATCTCTTTTATGCATTCCTTCAATATATTCTGCTTCAATAAAACCTGCTTCAAGCAAAGTTTGTCCAATATCATCAATCGCTTGTTTACGATCCACTTTTTTACAATTTATTTCAATACAGTCTTTATGTAATATCATATGTCTTTTCAATTCCTCCATAATTTCTCGAACAATCCGTTCATAGGTTTGCTTTTCGGTGAATGAGATAAACGTAATCACCTTTGCATTTGTGTATGTTTCTTGCAATTGATTGTAGAACATACGATGCGTAATAAGTATATGTGCATCATTTGGTACTTCTGCAATACTGCAATTTTGTATTCGCAAATTAATATTTTGTTCCTTTAATTTCTTTTGAATGAGTGATGCTCCAAGTGCACTACTACCCATCCCTGCATCGCACACAACAAATATATTCAAATCCATCATTATTATTTCCTACTTTCACTTATGACTTCAAATACGTATTCTTTTAAAATCATTTCCAGTTTTTGATATACATTTGCATACGATTCACCCATACATGCTTGATAGAACAAATCATCTTCCATCAATTTTCGTGATAGCATGCTTAACATTTTCATTTGTTCTTTACTGCTGTTTTCAGGTAGATACATAACTAATACAAAGTAAATATTACTCAGTTCTTCATGAATAAATGCTTCATGATTGGGGCGAATCAACTTCACCAATCCGCGATCAACATAACTTCCTTGTCCATGAAATAATGCAAGTCCTAAATCTGAGAATACCGTCGTATTCATTTCTTCACGTTTTTGTAGTTGCTTTATGACTTCTTGTTGCTTACTTACATCATCACTTACAAGCGTTGCACATACATGCATTACATCTTGTTTGCTTGAGCGATAATCTACAACTTCAATACTAAAACTTTCTAGAACATCAAGTACCGTATTTGCTAGTTTATCAATTGGACTACCTTCTTTTCTTGTTTGACTTTTATAACGTGTCGTCATTCTCGTTTTGCTGATTGCATCTTTTACTTTGATTTCATCTTCAGGTGGCAATAATGGATTAATTAGTATTGCCTTTGTCGTATCAGGTAACGCCATAGTTGTCAGTAACAACTCACATGTGTAATCCTGAGCATGTACTTGATCCATACTTAATGTTTCTAAATGTACATGACTATCTACAATTTTTGCTAGTTTTGCTTGTAATAAAGCAGAAACACCGATTCCTGATGCACATACAATTCCAACATGAATCTCTTTAAACATTGGCTTCGCACGTTTACTTCTTTCAATTGCAGCACCTATATGCATTGCAATGTATGCAATTTCATCTTCAGGAAGTGTATATTCATATTTTTTTTCAAGAACCCTTCCTGCTTTTCTTGCATATTCATAGATGGTTGCATATTGTTTTTTTACGTCATCAAGTAATGGATTATAAATCGACATTTGATGTTTTAATCGAATAAGTGTTGGACGTAAATGCGCAATTAAGCCTGTAAGCAATTCATCATCATCTTTAAGCAATACATCATATGGTTTTGGCAAATGCATAATCATCTGATCAATAAGTGTTAATAATTCTTCTTCACTGTAATAAGATAATAATTCATTTGGTTCGCTGACCTGTCTCTTTGTTAGTTTTGCAGCTTTCATATGCATTGCAATAAAAGCAACTTCTGCTTCAGGCATTTGAATCGCAAAGGTTTCATCTATAATTTGCTTAAATTTCTTTGCTTGTTGATATGATGGATCATGCACCATCATTTCAACTACATATGTGTTCTCTTTAATTTCTTCATGCTTTTGAATACGATCAATAGCAACAACTAAATGTATCATCAAACCAATATACGAACTTTGTGCGTATTGAATTAAACCAAGTTGTTCTCCGTGTGTTTCAAATATTGCTAAGACTTTCGTAAGAATCTCTTGATTTAGTAATCCAAAAATACCTTCATCTTGAGTAAACACCTCATTTAGTAGACTTTGCGAATTGTACATATCTACTTGTGTATCATGTTTACTTGCAAGTGATTCGTTTAAAATAGCCGTGAGCGCTTTACGATAATTCAACTCATCACCTACAAGTTCAATACCTAATCCAGGTGTACGATGGATTTGTAAGTTAAAGTTTTCAAACCATGATTCGATACAATCTAAATCATTACGAATGGTTGCTTGAGAAACTTGGAATACATCTGCATAATAGTATAATTTTTGAACTTCATTTGCGCGTAAGATTTCAAGTATTAAAAGCTTTCTTCGATCTTCTTTAATTAGATAACTATGTTTTTGGCTTTGTAGTTGTTGATATAATTGTTCTTTGTTTTCTTTTTCACCTACAATTTGTAGTCCCAAACCAGTTTTTGAAATCATTTGTAATTGAAATGGTTCTAGGACATATGCAATATCTTGAATCTCGCGAAATAAAGTTCGTTTACTTATTTTAAGTAAGGAAGAAAGCTCATCCATGCTCATAAATTCATCAGTATCTTGTTCCAAACACAACTGTAGAATTTTGCTTAATCTTGGTGATACAATCATGTGCCTTCTCCCTTCTTATGTTATCGTTTTGCTATTTCTTCAACAATGCGATCGTATTCTTCTCCACCCATAAAGTTGGTGATTTCCATTACTGTCGCACTTGGTACAGTTGAACGTACTCTATCTGCTAAACTTTGATGTGTCACAATGATTTGTGCATCTTTAGGAATTTCTTCAATCGCGTAATGTTCTACTTTTAAATCCATTCCTGCATCTTTTAGTTTCTTTGTTAGTGTGGTTGCTCCCATTGCACTAGATCCCATTCCTGCATCACATGCAAATACAACTTTTGTAATTGTCGTTGATGCTTGTTGAATCCCTTTTGATTCAGCTTTACGGTCATTCACTTGTGCTTGTGCATCTTCTAAGTCAACATCTTTTCCATTAGTTAGTTTTAAGATAAATGCTCCTACCACAAATGTAACTACGCAACTTACAACAACACTTAATGCAACACCTAAGAAGCTACCTTTTTCAGCCATACCCATTATTGCAATAATACTTCCTGGGCTTGCTGGACCAGTTAATCCACTGTTGAAAATCACATTAATGAATACTCCACTAGCTCCTCCTGCCATCATTGCAACAATTAACAATGGATTCATCATAACGTATGGAAAGTAAATTTCGTGAATTCCACCAAAGAAGTGGATGATTGCCGCTCCTGGTGCACTTGCTTTTGCCATACCTTTTCCAAAGATAGAATATACAAGCAATAATCCAAGACCTGGACCAGGGTTTGCTTCAATTAAATAGAAAATTGATTTTCCTGTTTCTAGTACTTGTTCTGCTCCCATTGGGGTGAAAATACCATGATTAATTGCATTGTTTAAGAATAAAACTTTTGCAGGTTCAACGAAGATTGATGTTAACGGTAACATATTATTTTCTACCAATACATCAACTGCTGCTCCTAGAAAATCATTGATTGCTAAACTTACTGGACCAATTACAACCATTCCAATTAATGCTAGAATAAATCCAAGAATACCAGCTGAGAAGTTGTTTACCAACATCTCAAAACCACCTTTGACATGTCCATCTAGCATTGCATCCATTTTCTTAGTCAAGTAACCAGCAATTGGTGCAATAATCATAACACCTAAGAACATCGTTACGTTTTGACCTTCCCCTAATAAGTTAAGTCCACCACCAATAACACCAAGTGATGCAATAGCTGCTACAACACCACCACGCTGTTTGTAGATCATATGACCACCTGTATAACCAATTAGAATTGGAAGCAAGTATGTCAGCATCGGACCAACTAAAGCTGCAAACTTCGCATTTGGTAACCAACCAGTTTCAATAAATAAAGCAGTGATTAAACCCCAAGCAATAAATGCTGCGATGTTTGGCATTACCATTCCACTCAGGAATCGACCAAACTTTTGAATACCTTCTTTCATTTAAATCTCCTCTTTTCTGTCTAAGACTTCCTTTGACACTTTCATTGTAAAAGAGGCTTATCCATCTATCAATAAAACGAAAATCATGTTTGTCACACCCTTTAGTGACAAAATTACATAGGCTTTTATATCTCTATTATAGCAAATGCGAAATTGTATAGATAGTAAGCGATTACTTGATGAATTTCGTGTTAAAATATGAATGATAAAAAGGAGTTCATAATGGATAAAAAAAGAATTTGTTTTGTATGTCATGGCAATATTTGTCGTTCACCAATGGCTGAATATGTATTTAAAGACATGGTGAAAAAAGCAAACCTTGAAGGTTATACAATTGTTTCAAGAGCTACTAGCAATGAGGAAATTGGAAATGATATGCACCCTGGGACCAAACGCATTTTAAATGCAAAAGATATACCATACACTAGACATCAAGCAACCCGTCTCATAGCTTCAGATGCACAAGCATATGATTATTTTATATGTATGGATGATGCAAATGTGAATAACACAAAACGGATGTTAAATCTTAAAGATGATCGTGTTTTCAAACTATTAGATTTAACGTCATTAAAACGAGGTATTGCTGATCCCTGGTATACTGGTGATTATGAGACAACCTACGTAGATGTCGTTATTGGTTGTGAAGCATTGCTACAAAAACTAATGAAAAACAAAAGCAACGAGTTATAATACCCGTTGCTTTTTAGTTGGAAATTGAAACCCTCTATATAAATAATATCCAAGTACAGCATTAAAAAAAGTCGCTGATAAAACGCTGAACCGTTCAGGAATTCCAAAGAATTCTGAAGGGACAATACCTACTCCGATTGCTCCAAACGTCATAAATAGTAGCGAAGTAGCAGCCCATCTAGATAAATTGATATAGGTTTTATCTTTATATCCACCTATGATAATACATATCAACGACGTAATAGACAATAAAACAACAAGTAGTGTAACTACATATGTATGCATGAAGTCCGTAAATGTACCTGCATATCCTTTTTGTGATAATGGAAATAATTGATAGCCTATACAAGAAATCCAATTCATTAAAGTGAATAATCCGATACCTAATTGAATCCATTGATTTAACTTATTTTCTATATACACATAAACAAGTGTGATACTAACAATTCCACTTGCCATATATACAATGGTTAGTTGATTCCACAAACCAAGAGCAGGAGAATCTAATGCAAATAAATCGCTTACTGCTTGTGACATCCAATTATAATTAGGATAAGCAAAAGTTGAACATGTAATTGTCATAACATACGCTATAAAACTCACAATACCCATAAGCCCAAAATATTGAATTCTTCTACGTTTCATAATTGATGCTCCTCTACTCTATATAACGCATTGAACTGTTGTAAGTGTTGTTCTAGTAATACAAGCGCTTCATTTTCAAATTGAGCATCTGAATCGCATAGATCAATTAACTGTTTTATAGGTGCATAAAAATGCATAGCAATAATTTTTGCATTATATACATGCATTTGATTGTTATCCATCATTGATGAAAATAATGACTCCAAATAATTAAGTGGATCCTTGAAATACTGATTCGTATAATGCTGTGCAATATCTCTATTATGAAACTGTTCCAAAACAAGTAACTTTCGATACTGTTGTATCCACTCATCATGTATAAAGAACGAAAAGAGGTATTTCCCGATATTTGTAAGTTGTTCATTGGAAATGATAGATAATTTTGAAACATCCATTAAAGCATCACTTCCACTGATATTTAGTTTATGCATAGTTTTTATGTAACGACAATTCATTTCATCAACAATCGCATCAAGTATTGCTTGTTTTCCTTTGAAATGTTTATAAAGTGATGGAGCTTTAATACCCACATTTTTTGCAATTTCTTCAACACTTACAGCACTATATCCTCTTTTAGAAAATAGTTGTAATGCACATTCAACAATTCGATCTTTTGTATTCATACATCCTCCAAGCTAATTATCATTAGCTACATCCATTATAGGCTAACAATCATTAGCCGTCAATAAAATATAAAAGTCACAGAGTATTCTGTAACTTTATATAATCGATTTACTTAGTCAGCTTACAATACTTAGTTGTTTGCACTTGTTTTACATGAGTAGCCTTTATATGTTAAATATTCTTCAAGTTCATGTAAATCAAGATCAGTAGCTCCTTGATATTCAGGAAGAAATCATATAATCTTAACTTGCAAGCACTTATTTCCTTCGTGATTTCATTGCTAAGAAGTACATATATTAAAAAGGTTTTCCATTACGCAATGCGTGTTTAGAAAACCTTTTATTATGTTTTGTTATACAAATTGATTAAGAATATCTCCTAGTTTTGTAAGACCTTCTACTATACGGTCTTCACTCATATTTGAGAAATTGATTCGAAACGTATTTTCATGTCCACCGTTTGGAAAGAATGAGCCACCAGGTACAAATGCAATATTTGATGCTAAACAAGTATCTAACACATCACGTGCATTAATATGTTCTGGTAACTCTACCCATGCAAACAATCCACCTTCAGGTTCTGTAAAATGTACATTCTTTGGAAATGCTTGATGCATTGTTTGAACCGCTAAATCACGTCGTCTTTTATATACTTTAGTGATGGTTTGAATATGCGCATCAAGATCATATAATTCAACAAACTTTGCAATCGCTAATTGGGACATCGTATTACACTGTAAATCCGAACCCTGTTTAACAAGAACATATTGTTTAATTAAATCACTATTTGCTGCAACCCATCCAATACGATATCCTGGACAGTATGTTTTTGAAAATGTTCCAGTTACAATACATGTTCCCTTTTTATCAAATGATGCAATTGAAGGCAAATATTCACCTTCAAATCGTAACTCACCATATGGATTATCTTCGATAATTGGAACATCATACATATTAGATAGTTGGGCAATTCGTTTACGTTTTTCTAGACTCCAAGTTCTTCCTGTCGGATTTTGAAAATCTGGGATGACATATATATACTTAATCTTTTGGTTTTGTTTTAACTGCTCTTCTAAGGCATCCATATCCATTCCTGTATCATCACAGTCAATCTCTATGAACTTTGCACCATACATCTTAAATGCACTAATTGCAGCTAAATAAGTAGGACTCTCACAAACTACATAATCACCTTCATCTAAGAATACTTTACCACTTAGATCAAGTGCTTGTTGCGAACCGTGTGTAATCAGTATTTTATCTGCATCAAAACTAGTTTGTAAACGTTTTTTCATACGGTTTGCTATCCAAGCTCGTAGTGGTTGATATCCTTCAGTTGTTGTATATTGCAGTGCCTTTTGTCCATCTTCTTCTAAAACAATTTCATTAATTCGTTTAATTTCTTCAATTGGAAATAACTCAGGTGCTGGAAGTCCCCCCGCAAACGAAATAACCTCTGGATTCTCAGTTATTTTCAATATTTCACGTATTTCTGATGCCTTTATATGATTCATTCGTTTTGCGTATTTCATAATGTATCCCCCAAAATAATTTTTCTAATTATATCACCCAATGAGTGAAGATACTAGGAATATTTAGCGTGAAAAAACTTTATCGTATACTTCATTTTGATCTTCATCATGTATTACATAGCCAATAGCTATTTCGCCATTTGTTGCTTCTATAACTTGTCTAGCACCTTTTTGTGTAAATGCACCGCATAGTTCAATACAACTAATTCCTTCTTTTTGTAGACGCTTAGCAACTGCACATCCTTCTTCTACAGTACTCACACCAATAATTCTGGCCTTTTCATTGTGAATAGTTGCATGATCCACATCACTTTGAAAAGGTCCCATAATAATATATGCAAATTTCATGTTTTTAGTCCTCCTATGTTTTGTTTATATAAAAAGCTACAGGAAGTATTAAGACATTTCCTGTAACTTATATTTTATCCTCTTAACTCTGCGTTAAATTTTTGTTTTACTACATCTCTTGCTTGATTATACAAGTTTGTAATCTCCTCATCGGTTAACGTGTGGTCTTTTGCTTGGAAGGTAATCGAAATCGCTAATGATTTCTTTCCAGCTTCCACATGTTCTCCACGATAGTCATCAAACACTTCAACATCTTGGATTACATTTTTACCTGTGGTTTTAATTGCTTTGATAATTTCTCCAGCAGGTGTTTCTACATCAACTACAAATGCTAAGTCACGAACTACATTTGGATATTTCGAAATCGCTTCGAATTTAACTTTACTTGTTTTATTTTTTAGAATCACTTCAAGTTTTAATTCTGCCATTACGGTTGTATCTACACCATATGCTTTTGCCATAGTTGGATGAATGACTCCAATAATACCTAATAAGTCACGACCAATGTATACAGCAGCACTTTGGTATGGATGGAAATGTGTTGTATCTACATCATTTTCTTTAATCATAACACGACTTGCATTATAGCCAAGTTTATCTAGTAGTGCTTCAATTAAACCCTTCATTGTATAGAAATCAGGTTTGATTTCATAATGTAAATGACGATTTTGTTGAAGATCTCCTTGAATTGCAAGTGCTAGACGCTCTTCACTATCTTCATTTGAATATACTTCAGAGATTTCGAAGAATGCTACATTTTTTACACTACGCGCTTTATTATAAGCAATACAGTTTAACATGCTTGGTAAAATACTACCACGAATAGTTTTACGATCTTCACTCATTGGTGAAGCAACTGCAACATTTGTAGCTTGTGGCATAATTGCATCACGATTCATATCATCACTAATTAATGTATAAGTAACGACTTCTTGTAGTCCTTGTGCACATAATGTATTGCGTAATAAACGACGAAGTTGTTGGCGTTTATTTAACTTCCCTTCTGTTTCAGGCATTAATGGAAGAGTTGATGGTAAATCATCAAAACCAATTAAACGTACGAGTTCTTCAGCAATATCTGCTTCAATTTTAATATCTGTACGGTAACTTGGAATGACAACGTGAATCATATCCCCAGTTTTTGTTGGTGCAAAATCTAAGCGTGTAAGTACTTCCATAGCTTTTTCTTCGCTGATTTCTAATCCTAACAATTCATTGATTGCTTGTAAATTTACATCAAATGCCGTATCTTCATAAGCTACATCTGCAGAATATTTTGTTTCTTCAATACCTTTTGCATCTGCGTATTCAACAAGTAGTTGAACTGCACGATCCATTGCTTTATAAGGAGCTAATGGTTCAATACCTTTTTGGTAACGAATACTTGCATCTGTATTTAGATTTAAACGACGTGCTGTATTTCGAATACTTACATGATCAAAACTTGCTGTCTCGATTAAAATTGCAGTTGTATCATCATCAATTTTTGAATCATCACCACCCATGACTCCACCAATTGCTACTGGCTTATCATTAATCGTAATCACAATATCCTCTGGTTCTAATTGGTATGTAATTCCATCAAGAGCAGTATATGTTTCATGCAATCCATCTTTAACGATAATTTCTTGTTTTTCTAGTTTTGATAAGTCAAAGAAATGTAGTGGTTGTCCTGTTTCTAGCATAACTAAGTTTGAAATATCAACTACATTATTAATCGATTTAATTCCACTTGAATGTAGTAGTTCTTGCATCCATTTTGGACTTTCTTTAATTGTTAGTGAATTGATAATCTTTCCTGAATATAGTGGACATTTTTCTGTTTCACTTTTAACTACAAGTTGTGATGCATCTCCACCATTTGCTGCTCCTTCATAAGAAGGCAACATAACTGGAGTATCTAGGATTGCTCCTGCTTCTTTTGCCATTGAAAATGCTGCTAAACAATCATTACGATTAGGTGTAAGTCCAATATCTAATACTTCATCATCAAGACCTAAATAAGCAAGCACATCTGTTTCACCAACAATAGCATCGCTATCTAATTCTTCAATTCCAGCTTTTTGTTGTTCCGTTAAACTTTTTGCATCTATTCCAAGTTCAAGTAAACTGCAAAGCATACCATTACTTTCGACACCACGGATATTTCCTTTTTTGATTTCGATTTCTGGAAGTTTTGCCCCTACTTTAGCAACGATTACTTTTAAACCTTTGCGAACGTTTGGTGCTCCACAAACAATTTGTAACACTTCATCCTTTACATCGACTTTTGTAACAGATAAATGATCACTATCTGGATGAGGATTACATTCAATAACTTCCCCTATTACTAAATTTGTTCCACTTGCAAGGACTTCAATTCCTTCGACTTCAAGACCTGCAGCAGTAATTTTATCAGCCAACTCTTCAATGGTATATGCTTGAATATCCATATATTGGCTTAACCATTTTCTACTTATTAACATGAATCCTCCTACTCAAAACGACTGAACGTTTTTAAGAAACGAACATCGTTTGCATATAAATGACGGATGTCATCAATTCCATATTTCAGTAATGCAACACGTTCCATTCCAATTCCAAAGGCAAATCCACTTGCTGTTTTTGGATCATATCCAGCCATAGATAATACATTTGGATGTACCATACCTGCTCCAAGTATTTCAATCCATCCGGTTCCTTTACATGTTGGACATCCTTTACCACCACAGATATGACAACTTACATCGACTTCTACACTTGGTTCTGTGAATTGGAAATATGATGGACGGAAACGAATCTTTTTATCATCACCAAACATCTTTTTAGCAACAAGTTCAAGTGTTCCTTTTAAATCCGATAAACGAATCTTTTCACCAACTACCAATCCTTCAAGTTGTGTAAATTGGTGAGAATGCGTAGCATCGTCATCATCACGACGATACACTTTTCCTGGACAAACAACTTTAATTGGTAAACTTGGTGCTTTCTCTTCTAAAACACGCATTTGTACAGCTGTTGTGTGTGTACGTAATAAACGATCTGCATCAATATAGAATGTATCTTGCATATCACGTGCAGGGTGTCCTTTTGGAATGTTGGCACGTTCAAAGTTATATAGATCAAGTTCTACTTCTGGACCTTCAGCAATTTCATATCCTAATCCAATAAATAAGTCCTCTAATTCTTGTTGGACCATAATTAATGGATGTAAATTTCCTAGATTTGGTTTCAATCCACTTAATGTAATATCAATTTTTTCATTGATCAGTTTTTCGTTAACCTCTTTTTCTTCAAGAATTACTTTTTTCTCTTCAATTTTTGATGCCAATAACTGTTTGATTTCATTTACTTGTTGTCCAAACTTTGGTTTTTCCTCAGGACTTAAATCCTTCATCATTTTCATTACTTCTTGTATTGGACCTTTTTTTCCTAGATACAATACACGTACATCTTGAAGTTCTTTTGTTGATGTACAAGCTTCAATTTTCGCTATACCTTCTTGGCGTAACGTTTCTAATTTTTCCATGATTCTTTCCTTTCTGCATAAAAAAAACAAGTTGATATAGGAACGCTATTGCGCGGTACCATCCTATTTCATCTTGCGACACACTTAATTAACCAATAACCGTGGTAACGGGAGAGTATTAATCTCACTCCTAGGTGAATTCCTATTTACTTTCTTAAGTTGCTTACAGTCAAGGCAACTATTCCCTATTAAGAAAGCGTACAACAGTACTAGTCCTAATCAACGTTTTACCACGTTATTATAATACAAAGCATACACTTAATCAAGGATACAAAAAAAGATGACCTAGTCTTCTAAGTCATCAAATCATAATACGTTTGTAAAAACTCATGAACAATAAATTCATAGATATGTAAGTTGCTATAGAAACGTCCTCGCTCTGCTCGAAATTCCAAAATACAAAAGGAAGGATCATTAATACCAAGTTTGAAATATTCATCATCTTGGCTTTCATAATATTGAATGGATTCTTCATGTCCCAATACACGCATAGACCCTTGTAACATCAAGGTGCGTACAAAGTTAGCATCATAAAAATGAATCGCCGCTTTTGGATTATTCAAGTAATTCAATGTACGAAGTGCATTTCTAGTTGTCGCAAAATAAAATGTTTGAATACAATCATGACAACGTGCTGGACGCATCGTCTTAATGGTAGGATATCCATCGTCGCCAACAGATGAAATGGTTGTTTCATCTGCATGATCAATTAAGTAATTCATTGTCTTCATTGCCCTTTTTACGTCGCTAAAGTGTTCTTGTGTAAACATAGTTCCCTTTCCTATTCCCTGCTTTAGTGACTAAATTCGTACATGCAAATACCAGCTGCAACTGCAACATTCAATGATTCAAATTGTTTCATTTCAATCATCACTTTTGTATTTGCTTGTGCCAGAATTTCTGGACAAACCCCACTTCCTTCATTTCCAAAGACTAATGCAAATGGTGTCGACACTGCAATACTTGATAACATTTTTGCCTGTTTGTCCAATGCGGTTGCATACACATGCACACCATGTTCTTGGTGTATTGACATCATCTCAAGTAAATTGCCTCTTATAATCGGCATATGAAAGAGCGCCCCTTGGGTTGCCCGTATCACTTTTTCATTGTAGAGATCCACACTTGTATCACTCATATAAATCGCATCATATCCTAGTGCATACGCAGTACGAATGATTGTTCCAACATTTCCTGGATCTTGTATATTGTCCAAATAAACAATGCGATCTAAGGACTGCGCTTTATGTGTAAGTTGCTTACATATCCCAATCATAGATACACTTGAAACATGAGTAGACAGCTTATCAAGGACTTGTTGACTTACTTCAATACACTCTACTCCTTGATTACATGTCACTTCTTTTCCCTGCAAAACAAGTAATGTTTCTAATACATTTGCTTGCAATGCCTCCTCAATCAAATGTGCTTCTTCAACTAAAAAGCGTTGATCTTGATTGCGATATTTCTTTTTTTCATATTTCTTCCACTGCTTCACGCGCGGATTATTTACTGATAGTATTTCCATATAGATAGTATACCATAAAGTAGTATATCTTTCTATATCATTATGAATTAATAACTATATAATATCAATTCATATAAATGAAAAATGTAAAAAAGAAAACGATGGGTAAACCACCATTTGTTTAAATTCTATATTGTATACAACTTAAATAAGTGAGGTTGATAGATCATGATGCACTAAAGCATTTGAATGTTCATCTAGTAACTGACGAGCATAATATCTAACATCATCATAAATTAACTTCCATGATGTTTCATCTATCACTGCACCCTTTGCGAAGAATTTATTTATTAGTGCATCGATTAGTACTTTATTTGCATACCCATGCGGATGATTTGGATCACTACTTTGTTGGTTTACGAAGATTAATAAACGTGTTTCATCTGTACCATAAATAAGTTCTACTAGTTTTGCACGATATTCCAAATCTGTACTTTTCATATTTGGATACATTTGCAAATCATAGAAGTGTTGTCCTTCATGCTTCAATAAACTAACTTGAAACTCTTCAGATTCGATATCATACATATCTTTAAAGTAGTATGCACCATCATCACTAACCCAACCTGCGGCACCGCCATGTTTTAATGCTAGATAGTGATACCAACCATGACTAAGTACATCATCCATTTCATATACTTGCATTTGTACATTTCCATAAGGCAATGAAACATTTTCTGTACGTTTTCTTTGTGTTTTCCATGCATACAAATCAGGAAATGGTGGGGTTACTCCAAAAAGTGCATAATAGCCTTTATCTTCAAAAAACTGAACAACCTGTTCTTCTAGTTGTTCCCAAGTAGAAACATTTGGAAATTGTGACTGTAACTTATCAAATAGAAAAGCTTTTCTTTGTTCGATGCCTTCTTGATGTGTAAATGCATGCCATAAGTATGTTTCATAGCTATGTAAAAACATGTTGATTTCTACATCATCGTGTTGCCATACATACTGCTGTTTTTGAAAGATATCATCATATTGTTTCTTTATATCATCAGCATCACTTACATCTTGTAAATATGTACTGATTTCATTATAAGACCCACTATGACATACACTTTTAAATACTGTTTTATCAAATGTCTTCATACATCCCTCTTTTGTTGAGCTATGACTATTTCGCTAATTGTTGTAATTTCGTTGTCGTCAGTCGATATGTACTCCAAGAATCCATTGCTTTAGCCCCTAAGGAAAGGTAGAAATCAATACTTGGCTGATTCCAATCCAAACAGCACCATTCCATGCGTCCACATCCTCTATCTAAGGCAATCGTCGCAAGTTGTTGAAATAGATACTTACCAATTCCCTGTCCACGATATGCTTCAAGGACAAACAGATCTTCTAAGTACAATCCTGCTTTTCCAACAAATGTTGAAAAATTATGAAAAAACAAGGCAAATCCAACTTCTTTATTGTCTACAACCGCAAAGATGACTTCTGCTGTCTTTTTTTCAAACAACCAGTATTCCAGTTCATTCTCAGTTGTAACTACTTCATCAAGCATTTTTTCATATATAGCAAGTTCACGAATAAAGTATAGAACTTTACTTATATCCTCACGCGTTGCAAAACGGTAAGAAACTTTACATTTACTTGTCATAAGACTTTAAATCTGCCACAACTTCAAGCAAACGTTCATCACGAACTTCACTTTCAAGAACATTTTGCATGTTTTGTGGATACTCTCTCATTGTTCTGCGACCTTGTAAACCAAGATTGATAAGAACCATAATCGCAATTAAACCCAATACATAAAGAATTGGTAATTTAAGTAAAAATAGCATTACTACAAACAATACAATACTCATTACGACATTCACCATGACCAGTTTTTTAAACAAACTTTTCTTATTGCGTTCAACAAACGCAGAATGTTCTACTGCGTGGTCTGTCAATACTTCATCATCATAAAAATATGCACTATTGCGTAGTGCTAGAAAACAAAAACCCGCTTGTTTCTTATCTTCTAAATGTTCAAAGTGCAAACCATACGCATATACGATATACGGTTGATCTTGTTTTCTGTGTTCTCCATGTAATAAATCATAAGCAAGAGAATAAATCTCTTGCTTGTATGCATAATTATTTGCTTCAATTAGTTGTTTTAGTTCCATGATTATACCTTCAATGTAAGTTCTTCAAACTCTTTATCTTCGCTTACTCCACTGTATGGGTGATCTTGCACTTCATACAAACCTTTCATTAAGTAGAAATGTGGTTGTAATTTGATTGAATTTGAGAAACTTGATTCACGATTCATAATACTAATTTCTGTACTTTCGATGTGTTGTACTTCATCATCAACAAACGTTAATGACTCACTTGCATCTAAAATGCGCATGTAGCGTATATAGTTTGGATTACTTTTCACTTGTTTGTGTAATAACAATCCTTTTACTGGACGATTCATAAGTGAAATTTCATCTAATTTAATACGTTTTGTTGCTCCTGCAGTCGTTACTAGAAGTAAGTATTTAGAATGCATATTGGCAATTTGACCACCTACAATTAAATCATCATTTAGATTCATCGCTTTTACACCTTTTGATTTTGGTGCACTTGCTGGAACTTGATCTAATTTATAGTGTGCTCCATATCCATTGTAAGTTGCTACATACACTTCATCATCTGCATATGCAAGTACTCCGCTAACAAGCTCATCTTCTTTATGAAGATTCATACATGACATCGTCTTATTGTTTCTACTTACTTCAAAGTCAGTGATAGCCGTTTTCTTCATCATTCCATGTTTACTTGTGAAAACAAAGTATCCATCTTGCTTAAAGTTAGGAAGAATGTATGCATTTACTAGCTTTTCATCACCCTTCATCTTAATCTTAGTATTTAAATGTGTACCGATATCTTTCCACTTATGTTCTTCAAGTTCATACACTGGTAAATATCCATACGTTCCTTTATTTGTGAAGAAAATTAATGTATCAAGGTTATTACATTCGTGATAGCCAATAATATGGTCACCTTCTTTACAACCTGTGAAGATATTTTCACTTGCTCCATAAGAACGTAAACTTACACGTTTTGCATATCCATCTTTTGACACTGTAATTACATAACGATCATTGCTAATCATTTGTACTTTATCAATCTTGATTTCTTCAATTTCATTTTCAATTTTACTCTTACGTGGAGTAGCAAACTCTTTTTTTACTTCCTTTAATTCTTTAATCATTAAACGACGTAAGCTACGTGGATTATCAATAATGTCACGAAGTTCTTCCATTTCATTTAATAATTGTGCGAATTCTTCACGTAATTGTGTAACATCCGTATTTGATAAACGATACAAACGTAAAGTTACGATAGCTTCTGCTTGTGCTTCACTAAATTGGAATGCTTCAATTAAGCCGCGTTTTGCATCAGCTTTATCTTTTGAACTACGGATAATTGCAATTACTTCATCAAGTACAGAAATAGCTTTAATTAGACCTTCTAAAATATGACATCTAGCTTCTTTTTTCTCTAAGTCATATTTTGAGCGACGCATAATTACTTCATCACGATGTGCAATAAATGCATCAAGTGCTTGTGCTAAACCAAGTTGTACAGGACGTTTATTTACGATTGCTACCATGTTGTAGTTGAATGACACTTGTAGATCTGTATGTTTATAGAAGTAATTTAAGATAAGATTTGCATCTGCATCTTTTTTTACATCAACCACAATACGTAATCCATTACGGTCAGATTCATCACGAACATCAATGATTCCATCAATGTCTTTATTGATACGTATTTCATCCATTTTACGAACTAAGTTACACTTAATTACATCATATGGAATTTCTGTAATAACTATTTTTTGAATGGTCTTAGTTGGTTCAATATCTGCTTTTGCACGAACCATGACACGACCTTTCCCACTAGAAAAGGCATCTTTAATTCCTTGCAACCCTTGAACAATCGCACCGGTTGGAAAATCTGGACCTTGAATGTATTCCATTAATTCATCAAGTGTACAATGTCCATTTTGAATACGATAAATTGTTGCATCGATAACTTCACCCAGATTGTGCGTTGGAATATTGGTTGCATAACCTGCAGCAATCCCACTAATTCCATTTACAAGCAAGTTTGGATAACGTGCAGGTAATACCGTTGGTTCCTTTTCTGTATCATCAAAGTTAGGTGCAAACTCCACGGTATCTTTATCGATATCTTCAAGCATCATTTGTGCAATTTTTGATAGCCTAGCCTCTGTATAACGCATTGCGGCAGCTGGATCATCATCAATCGAACCATTATTCCCTTGCATATCAATCAATGGTACACGTGTCTTCCAATCTTGTGACATACGTACCATCGCATCATAAATACTACTATCCCCATGTGGATGATAGTTCCCCATAATCAAACCAACTGATTTTGCTGATTTACGATATTTATTTTTATGAGTGTTTCCTTCTTCATTCATACAGAATAAAATCCGGCGTTGTACCGGTTTTAATCCATCACGAGCATCTGGTAAAGCACGCTCTTGAATAATATATTTCGAATAACGACCAAAACGGTCCCCAAAGATTTCTTCTAAAGGTGCAACAATTATTCCACTTTTATTTTCGAGTGTTTCTTTTTGTTTAGAGTCTCGACTCATCTTGTACCTCTCTTTCAAAATCATCTTCCATGGTAAAAGAGACATTCTCTTCTATCCAATCACGTCTTGGTTCTGCTTTATCTCCCATTAAAATACTAACTCTTCTTTCCGCAACCATCGCATCATCAATACTTACTTGTATTAATGTACGTGTTTCCGGGTTCATCGTCGTATCCCAAAGTTGATCCGCATTCATTTCCCCAAGTCCTTTATAACGTTGAAGTGCATACCCTTTATATTGGCTTGCTTTCTCACTTAATTCTTTTTCATCCCAAATGTATACTTGTTCCTTACCACGTTCTAGTTTATATAGTGGTGGAAGTGCAATATACACCATTCCTTCTTCGATTAATTCACGCATGTAACGATAGAAGAATGTTAATAATAATACTTGAATATGCGCACCATCCGTATCAGCATCGGTCATAATAATAACTTTATTGTAGTTTGAATCACCTACAGTGAAGTTAGCACCAACACCAGCACCTATTGCATGAATGATTGTATTTAACTCTTCATTTTTTTCAATACTTTGAATACTTGCTTTTTCTGTGTTCAGTACTTTTCCTCTAAGTGGCAAAATCGCTTGATATTTACTATCACGTCCTTGTTTTGCACTTCCTCCGGCACTGTCCCCTTCGACTAGATATAATTCTTTTTTACGAGAATCTTTACTTTGTGCATTGGCAAGTTTTCCAGAAAGAATCTTTTCCGTTTTTCCTTTATTCTTTCCATTACGTGCTTCGTTTCTTGCTTTTCTAGCAGCTTCGCGAGCTTGAGCAGCACGTTGCATTTTCTTTACTAAAGAGATTGCTAGTTCTTTGTTTTCTTCTAAGAAGAATGTCAACTTCTCACTTACAATAGCATCAACTACACCACGCGCTTCTGGTGTTCCTAGTTTTCCTTTGGTTTGTCCTTCAAATTGAAGTAAATTCTCTGGAATTCCTACAGATAGAATAATTGTTAGTCCTTCGCGAACATCACTTCCATCAAAGTTTTTGTCTTTTTCTTTTAATAATCCATTACGTCTTGCGTAATCATTAAATACTTTTGTAAATGCAGAACGTGCACCAACTTCGTGTGTACCACCATCTTTTGTTCGCACTAAGTTAACAAAACTAAAAATATTTTCTTGATACTCATCTATATATTGGAATGAACAATCTACAGTAATTCCATTGCTAGAAGCACCAGCAAAAGATACTGGTTTATGGAATACTTGTTTATCTTCATGTAGATAATTCATGAAGTCTTCCAATCCTTTTTCAAAATGATATGTTTCTTTTTTGTCCTTACGCTCATCTTCAATGTTAATCGTAATTCCTTTTAGTAAGAATGCACTTTCTCTAGCACGCTCACAAATTTGTGAAAATGAGAAATCAACAGTTGAGAAAATCGTATCATCTGGTAAGAATGTTACTTTACTTCCCGTTTGCTTTGTTGTTCCGATTTGTTTTAATTTCGTGACTTTACTTCCTCCATCACTGAAATTCATTTCATAACGTTTACCGCCTACACATACTTCTACACGAACCCAGCGACTCAATGCATTTACAACACTCGCACCTACTCCATGCAGTCCACCAGAGGTTTTATATCCACCTTCTTCAGAGAATTTCCCTCCAGCATGTAAAATGGTAAATATTACTTCTAATGCGGATTTTCCAGAGGCATGTTTATCTACTGGCATACCACGACCGAAGTCTTCAACACAAATAGAACCATCTTTATAGATGGTTATGTTAATGAGATTTCCATATCCGTTAATTGCTTCATCAATTGCATTATCGAAGATTTCCCATACTAAGTGATGAAGTCCCCTTGCATCGGTCGATCCAATATACATCCCTGGACGTTTCCGTACTGCATCCAAACCTTCCAATATTTGAATACTACTTCCGTCGTATGTTTTACTTGCTTTATCAGCCATTATTTACACCCTTTCTACTGCTTCTTGTCTTTAACTTTACTTATGATACCAATTTTATCACGCTTTTTCAATTTATGAATGAACGAATGAAAAATTTGTTTTTTTGTGTGTTTAACTGTTTCTTTACCACTAAGTCGTTTATAATACGTTACATGAAAAAGAATCATATCATAAACAAAAACGAAAACCTACCTACTATATTACTAATCTTTGCTTCTTGTATTTTAGCTGTTGATATTTTTTGGTATATACAAAAACCAAACAGTGCAAATATAATGGTTATCCTTCAGTGTATATCAGGTATATTTCTAATCTTTGTTCCAATGCTTATCACGAAGCTATTTAAAATCCAACTTCCAAGAATTGTAAAAAACTATTACTGGTTTTTCCTTAGTATCTCTATATTTATGGGAACCTGTTTACATTTTGTGAATCTATTTGTATGGTGGGATAAACTACTACATTTCTTAAGTCCAACCTTATTAAGTATGGTTGGCTATATACTTGCGATGCAACTTAGTAAGAAAAAGGAAATATCGGTTTCTTTAGTTATCTTGTTTGGATTTTGTTTTGCTGCATTTTGTGGAATCATCTGGGAGTTTTGGGAATTTAGTTGGGATGGACTGCTAGATATGAACTTACAACGCTATCGCTCTGGTGCAACTTTACTTCAAGGACGAACTGCTCTATACGATACAATGCTAGATTTACTTACAAATACACTAGGTGCGATTGTTTGTCTTATCTATACATATGGCAAAGCAAAAAAGAATACTGCGTATATAAAACAGTATCAACTGACTACTACCAATACGTAATTTTCACATTCGTTTATCTTTTTATATCCTTCCATCAAATTTTAATGATTTACTATACGCAATGATTTTATTTTATGTTACAATAATTTTCTTGTTAGGAGGCATGTTATGGATATACTAAACAATTTACATCCAATGTATATAGGAATTATCGTTTCTTCTATTATTGGATATTTATTAGGATCAATCCCCTTTGCCTTAGTCATTGGTAAAGTATTCTATGGTACAGATGTGCGTGAACACGGAAGTGGAAATCTTGGTGGAAGTAATGCCGGACGTGTACTTGGTAAAAAAGCAGCGATTTCAGTTATCGCTTTAGATGTCTTAAAAGTAGTTGCCGCTTCAGGTATTAGTGCTCTACTATTTGACCCTATGGTTTCGATTTGGGCAGGATTATTTGCGGCAGTCGGACACTGTTATCCTATCTTTGCAGGATTTAGAGGTGGTAAAGCAGTGGCTACAATGTTTGGATTCTTACTATCATGTGCAATCTTTACATTCCAAGATCCTTGGATGTTATTAATTCCACTAGCAGTATTCGTAGTGATTCTAGTTATCTTTCAAATGGTATCACTTGCATCAATCTTTGCATCTATTACCCAAGCAATCTATATCTACTTTATTACAAGTGCGGAAAGCATTCATGTTGCAAGTATCTTACTTGCTGTACTAGTTATATTTAGACACCGTAGCAACATTAAACGCATCATTGATGGAAATGAAAATAAAGTCAGTTGGCTTAGAAAAAACAAGTAAACCTCAATCGAGGTTTTTTTTATTCGTTTATTTAATAGGAAATCGTATCGTATATAGTGTATAATCGGATAGCAAATACAAGTAAAAACCTATATACAAGCCAATTGTATTTGTATATACTTACAACAAGCATATATTTTTTGTCAAGAGCAAGAACAGAAGCACATAATATGCACACTAATAACAAAAAAATGATGAAATACCTATGTATTCCTATTGATTCATTATGAATTAATCAGTATAGTAAGTATAAGAAATATGGTTTACATAGTAATCTATAATTATAAAGGGGACATTATATGGATAAAAAAGTAATACAAGAAGTAGAAGAAATGACAATGCGTCTACAAGAAGATGGATTAAAATGGATGGTTCCATTTTATGAAGAACATGAAATTTCATTCAACGAATTGCGTATCTTACGTATTATTGATGAAAGCGGACGTTTAACTTTAAACCAACTTGCTCAACATATGCGTAAAGCAGCAACAAACCTTTCAATTGCCGTTAGCAAACTTGAAAAGCGTGGTTTATTAATTCGTGAAACATCAAAAACGGATAAACGTATCATTTTCATTGAAGTAAGTGAAAAAGGACATGAACTTTCTAAAGGAAGTTATGAGTACTTTTTACAACTAATCGAAAATAACGTTGAAGATGAAATGATTGCTTTACATAAAGCACTAAAAGATTACTCGGAAAAAATGGCATCTTTAAATCTTGGATAAAAGCAAAACAACGTCTAACCATTATGGTATTGACGTTGTTTTTTTTCTTATTGTGCCCCACTTTTTTGTAGTTGATACATCGCATAGTACACGCCATGTTTTTCAATCAAACTCTCGTGGTTTCCTGCTTCAATAATTCGCCCATTATCCAACACAAGAATTTTATTCGCATCTTTGATTGTGGATAAACGGTGCGCAATTGCAATGCTCGTACGACCTTGTTTGATTCTTGAAAGTCCTTCTTGAATCAAACTTTCGGTTTCTGTATCAATGTTTGCAGTTGCCTCATCTAAAATTAATATCTTTGGATTTGTGACTATTGTTCGTGCAAATGCGAGTAACTGTTTTTGTCCGGTTGAAAAACTTGCTCCTCTTTCACTCACTTGATACTGATATGTATCTGTTAGTTTATCAATAAATTGGTCAGCTTGGACAAACTTACAAGCCTCTTTAATTTCCTCATCACTAATCTCTTTATTTTTCAAACGAACGTTATCTGCAATCGTTCCATAATACATAAATGGATCTTGTAGTACCAGTCCTATACGTTTGCGTAATTCATCCATTGGATATTCTTTGATGGAAACACCATCAATAAGGATTTCTCCTTTGGTGAACTCATAAAAACGCATCATAACATTAATAATACTACTTTTCCCACTACCTGTATGTCCAACTAGTGCAAGCGTTTCTCCTGGTTCAATCACAAAGCTAATATCTTTTAATACTTCATGTTTTCCATCATAAGAGAAAGAAACATTTTTAAATTCAATTCTTCCTTCTGTGATTTTTGCATCCTCTTTTTCATCTTGCATCGGTGCAACTTCTTGATGATCTAGAATAAAGAATACACGATATGCTGCAACGATTGCTTGTTGGTAAATACTTAAACGATCCATTATTTGAAACATTGGATCAAAGAAACGATAAATATACTCAATAAAAGCAACTACCATCCCAACAGATGCTAAACCAGCAAATGACTGAAATCCCATGTACGTCAACATCAGTGCTAACGCTAAGGCAATTAATAAGTGAATTGTTGGTGATAACAACAATCCATCCAATCGCACATTTTTCATACTTGCTTCGTAGTACTCATTATTTGTATTTGCAAATTCACTAGCAATTCGTTTTTCTTGATTGAATATTTGGATGATATTCATTCCTGAAATCGATTCTGCAAGTCGCGTGTTTAACTGTGATAGTTTTTCTCTAGCAGTTAAATAATAACGAGTTGATAATTTTTGGTAGTAAAACATAATTAGAACAGCCACAGGCACAAAGCATAAGCAAAATAGTGCCAAACGCCATTCCATAAAGCTCATCGCAACGACACAACCAATAATCATTACGACACTTGAAACAATCACCGATAGAACTTCATTTACCATCTCTTGAATCGCTTCAGTATCATTGGTAACACGTGAGACCAAACTACCTGCAGGTGTTTGATCGAAGTAACGCATTCCCATTCCTTCTAACTTCGCAAAGAGTGTATCACGTAAGTCTTTACATAATTTAAACCCCAAACGTTTTAGTTGGATTAACTGAAAGAAACGTAAAATCGCATATAGTGAACACATCAAAGCATATAACAATGCTCCTTGGATAATAATATCCATATGTACACTATTTCCGGTAAGTCCATTATCTACTAACCAACGCATAATAAGTGGTGCAATTACAAAACATGTAGTTGCAAGCACTGTCGTAAGCAATGCGATAATCAGTGGTTTTGTATATGGTTTTAAATACGACAATAAGCGTTTTAAAATCACTTTTTGTTCGCTACTGGTGAAGGTTTCTTTATAAAAATCATTCTTATGATTCATAAGATGTACCTCCTTGATAGGTTTCTTGTAATTTATATATTTCTGCATACCAACCATTTCCAGCAGCCAATTGATCATGAATACCACGTTCTGTGATTTTTCCTTGATCCATAACAATGATTTGATTTGCATGTTTAATTGCACTAAATCGATGTGCAACAATAATTGTAGTTTTGTTGTTTCGTACTTCTTTTAATGAAGCCAAAATTCGCTCTTCTGTTTTTGCATCAACTGCACTTAACGAATCATCTAGGATAAGCACTTCAGGATCTAGTAATAAAGCTCTAGCAATTGCAATTCTTTGCTTTTGTCCTCCAGATAAAGAAACACCACGTTCCCCTACCATCGTTTCATATCCTTCCGCAAATCCTTCAATATCTTCGTGTACACTTGCGAGCTTTGCAGCTTGTTTTACTTCTTCCATGGTAGCATCGCTTTTCCCAAAACGAATATTATCTGCAATACTCATAGAAAACAAAAATTGATCTTGTGGAACATATCCAAAGGCTTGATGATACATACCTAAATCATAGCGATATGTCTCATAATCACCAAAATATATACTTCCTTTAAAACTGTCACTTTCACGCAAAAGCAGTTTGATTAACGTGGTTTTTCCTGCACCTGTTTTCCCAACAATTCCAAGTGTCTCTTTTGGTTTTACACTAAACTGGACGTGATCAATCACTGGAGATGTACTATCTTCATAACGAAAATCTTGTACATCAAATGTGATATCACCAGTTGGTACTTGTTGAATCGCGTTTTTCACATTACGTACTTCAGGTGTTACGTCAAACAGTTTTTGAATTCGATCATAACTTACATTTCCACGTTCCACATTATTGTATAAAAATCCTAATGCTAGCATTGGCCAAATCAGTAAGTTCATATAACTTACCATTGCTGTCAATTGCCCCACACTTACTTGATGATTTTCAATCATAGTAGCTCCTGTAATAAATAACAAGATATAACAAATCACCACAATGATTTCAATAAGTGGGTCAAAACCAGCATCCCAAGGCACATATGCCATATTCTTTTTGTAGACATCTTGTGTTTCTTCTTTAAATGATGCTACTTCTTCTTTTTCTTGTCCAAATGTTTTTGTGACTTTAATTCCATTAATACTTTCTAAAGTTCTATTATTTAGATTTGAGAATGCATCTTGTGCTTTATGGAATGTCGTATGTAATTTCTTACTTAACATTTGTGCACCAATGATCATAAATGGCATTGGTATTAGTGTAATCAACGTCAACTTTAAATCAACGAAGAAAATCATTGCAACTAGTGTAGATAGTCCAGAAATAAGTGCATCTGCACCTTGTAAAACTCCTATACCAGCAACTCTTTGTACGCTTTTCAAATCATTGGTTGCATGAGCCATTAAGTCTCCGACACGGTTTTCTTTAAAGAAACTCGGTGACATCTTCGCAAAATGTTCAAATAAACGTAGGCGCAATAACCTTTCTAAACGAAAGGATGCACCAAAAATACAAATACGCCAAACATAGCGCATCGCAAAAATGATTGCAGCATTTATGAAAAGACCAACGACTAGAAGCAATAAGGTTTGCACCGTTAATGTTCCATTTGTCATTTCATCAATAATCGTAGCTGTAATCATCGGTGGTATTAAATTAAGCACAGCTATTACTGCAAGAGAAAGTATCCCCCAGATATAACTAGCTTTTTCTTGCTTCATAAACCAAGAAAGCTTGATAAATATTTTCATAATCCCCTCATACATGTACAATGGCAGATTTATATGCTGTTTATCACTGCCTCGTACTCACTTTGATTAATATATTTATAATCCAACATTGCCTTTAGCACCATTCTTTGGCGTTCTTGCGTTTGTGGATTATGATTACTTAGTGCATACACACTTGGTGCCTGTGGAAGACCCGCTAGCACACTTGCTTGCGCTAAGTTTAATTCACTTGGTAATACATTATAATAACCCGTACTTGCTTCATAGATTCCATAATGATTATCACCATAATATACGATGTTTACATACATCTCTAAAATTTCATCCTTACTGTAGTTATCTTCAAGAGCTTTCGCAACATAAGCTTCGCTTATTTTCCGCAAACTAGTGTTATCTTCCATAAAATAGAAATTCTTTGCAAGTTGTTGTGTAAGTGTACTTCCCCCTTGATTACCTGTTCCGCTTAGATTTACTACAACGCTACGCATAAGCGCATAATAATCAATTCCACCATGGTCATAAAAACGATGATCTTCAATAGCAACCACTGCATCTTGCATTGGTTGTGAAATTTCATCAAGTGTGACATACGTGTCTTGACTACGTAATTGATTTACTTTTTCCTCGATACTCACCTTATCTACAACATCTTTATAACCAACATATCCGATAAGAGCAAAAGCTCCAACAACTAAAATGGCAATGATGATAAGTGTAAGTATAACTCTTCTTATAAATTTCAACATAGGTTTATTATACGTTAGGATACTAGCCAAGTAAAATAGGCAAATGGCATCCTTGCAAACATGAAATAGCGAGGCAACAAGTAACGGTTGTCTTCTCGTATCATCTTGCGGTTTTGATTATAGCCAAAGGCTAATTTTACATCATACGATTGTAATATTTCTTCAATACCAGCTTTTGTTCTTCCATATGGAAAAGCAAAATAACTTTGATCAATCACACCTTGATTTGATTGAAAATCATCTGCAATATCGGCTAAAGATATGACATCAATTTTCTTACGATCAAAGCCACTGGCTTTATGATGTAAATCAAAAGAGTGCGAATAAAATTGCATGGTTTCATCATTTTGGATATCACTTAGTTTTAAATATCCATCTAGATTTGATGTTACTTTTTTTCCAATAAGAAAGGTTGTTGCTTGCAAGTTATATTTTTGTAAGATTGGATATGCATTCGTAAGTACATTTTCATATCCATCATCAAAAGTGATGACAACACTTTTCTTTGGTAGTTGATAGTTTTTATCTTCAACATACCGATACAATTCATCCATTGATAAACTATGATATCCATTTTTTGCTAAATATGACATTTGTTCATCAAATTCACTGACACTCATTTTGTAAGGATCGTTTGTGTAGATGGTTTTCTTTTGTTCATCACTAACAACTCCGTGATACCCTAAAATCGCAACACCATCTGTACGCGTGTAATGTAGAATTACTGTTTTAAAAGTAATTAGACTGAATAGGCTAAGGCATACGACAAGTAAACTTTTAAGAAAACGGATCACATGTTTCATATAAAAAAAGAAAGAGGAATCACGTTATTGGATTCCTCGTTTTTAATATGAAGTGTAATGTAAATCCTAACGATTCGCATTTACAGATTTCATAATCTGTTTAATTTGTGCTTCAGATGGTTTTCTACCCATTTGAAGGAACATGGCACGGATCATTTTTTCATTAATTGGTGGATTTTCTTTTAATTCTTTTTCGAATTTACGTTTTGTTAAATAAAAACCTAAGAATCCTCCAATAAGTAAACCTGCGATTAAACTTCCAATTGAATACCAAAAGTTCATAGTTTTGCCTCCTACATACTATATCATTATACAAATTTCATGCGTATATTACAACACATTTGTTTTACTGAGCTAAAGTTTCGTTATCATTCATGTGTCGTTTTACAATTAAGCCAATATACTGTGCAGCTAGTTCAGGATCATCATTACAAACTACATATTTATAGTCTTTGATAAGTTCCATTTCCTTCTCTGCTTTTGCTAAACGTTCTTGTACAACTTCTTCCGCTTCACTTTTGCGTCCACGAATACGTTTTGCAAGTTCTTCCATCGTTGGTGGAATCATAAAGATACTAATCGCATCAGGAACTTTATCTGCAACTTGTTTTGCTCCTTGTACTTCAATTTCAAGCAGTACATTTTTCCCTTCGTTACGAAGTTTTTCTACTTGAGACATCGGTGTCCCATAATAGTTTCCTACAAACTCTGCCCATTCGAGCAATTCCCCATGTTCAATTGCTTTTTCGAAGTCTTCTTTCTCAACAAAAAGATAATCCACTCCGTCTTGCTCACCGGCTCTAGGTTTTCTTGTTGTCATTGACAACGAGTATGCTAAATTAAGTTCTGAATCTTGCATAAAGTACTTACGTACTGTACCTTTTCCGACACCACTTGGGCCACTTAGTATAATCAACAAACCTTTTTTCATATTACTCTCCCACGATATTGTTATCATTATAGCATTTTTATCGTACTTGTGAATAAGAAACTTATATAGATTATGCTATAATAACTAGAGTTTGAAAACTTTGCTGATTCTTAATCGCAAAAGCATGAATAATTAGTCAATGGAGGGCATTATATATGGCATTAGATGGATTAGTCTTACATAGAATATTACATAAGCTACAAACACTTACACCTGCTAAAGTAAATAAAATCCAACAAATTTCAAATGATGAGATTTTAATCAACTTACGCAGTGAAAGAACCAATCATAAATTGATGATTTCTTGTCATAGTGCATACAATCGAATCCATATTACAAATCGCGATTACCAAACAATGGAAAGTCCAAATAATTTTGTGATGGTCCTACGTAAATATATTGATCGTAGTATTGTAAAAAGCATTGAACAAGCAGGACTAGATCGTGTCATTTGTTTTACCATCGAGGTAAAAGATGACTTAGGTGACTACAAAGAATATAAACTTTATATCGAACTTATGGGTAAATATGCAAATATGATTTTAGTAAATGAGAAAGATAAAATCATTGATGCTTTAAAACGCATTCCAGCATTTGAAAATAACGCAAGAACCATTCACCCTGGAGCAATGTATACACCAGTAAGACCTCATGAAGGAAAAATAGATCCCTTTGTTGCGACAACATTTGATCGTGACCAGTCTCTTGTAAAACAATTCCATGGGTTTTCTCCTCTATTAAGTGATGAAGTTTTATATCGCACCAATGCAGGAGAAAGTTTTGTGGATATAATGAAAGAGATTGCAAATGGAAATACTCTATATGTGCATGAAAAAGGTAAAGATACCTACTACCACCTGATTGAACTTAAACACCTAGATGCACCATTTCATGTATACCCAATCATGGATGCGATGGATGAAATGTATTATCAAAAGGAAGAAAAAGTTCGTATTAAACAACAGTCTGGAGATATTGAACGCTTAGTAAAACAAGAATTGAAGAAAAATGTTCGTAAACTTGATAAACTTGAAAAAACAATCAAAGCTGCTGAAGAATTAGATACTTATCGTATGTATGGAGACTTGCTATATGCATATCCTGAAAACTACGAAAAACATCTACAACAAATTCAACTCCCCTCTTTTGAAGATGAAACGCTTATCGATATTCCATTGGATGCAAAAATTTCAGTAAAACAAAATGCAAAGAAATACTACCAAAAGTACAATAAAAGTAAAACTGCACTTGTGGAAGTAGCTAAACAGATTGATAAAACACAAACTATGATTCGCTACTTTGAAAATCTTGAAGTACAACTACAAGACATACGTGTACAAGATGCATTAGAAATTAAAGAAGAACTAGCAAATCTAGGTTTTACAAAGCAAATTCACTATAAAATCCGCAAAAAGAAAAAACAGGCCAAACCAAACTTTTTAACACTACATATTGATGGAACGCATATTTATGTTGGGAAAAACAACATACAAAATGATTACATCACATTCGAACAAGCACGACGTGATGATACGTGGTTCCATGTTAAAGATATGCACGGAAGTCATGTTGTAGTCAGTGGAAATGATTTGAGTGAGTCAATTATTCGTACAGCGGCGATGCTTGCTGCCTATTACTCTCAAGCAAAGCAATCAAGCAGTGTACCAGTAAATTACTGTCTTGTGCGACAATTAAAACGTCCAAATAAAGCTGCGATGGGATTTGTGACACTAACAAATTATAAAACGATATATATCGACCCAGAAAAAGAAGCTATTGAAGAAATTCTAGCAACATATGAAGTCTAGCATGTAGAAATTCTACATACTCTTTTTATTACGTGCTATAATAAAATCTATGAAACATACATATACAAAAGAAATCGCGATTTGCAAAGAAGATCTAGTGGCTTGTAATCGCCCAATTATACTATTAGGTACACTTAAAGTACTTACATTCTTTGCGATTCCAATAACATACTTTATCGGTTATTCACAAGGAATTACCCTTTTGCCAACAACTTTAATAGCTCTTGTTTGGCTTATCCTATTTCTATATGGAAGTAAAAAACAAGAACAATATAAAATTAGAGAACGAAAAAACAAAGGTTTAATCGCAATTCATGAAGCAAATCTACAACGATTAGACGGTTCATGGAATCAATTTATCGATACTGGAGCAGAGTTTGTTGATTATGAGCATCCATATGCAATGGACTTAGATATCGTCGGTGATTCAAGTTTATTTCAGTATTGCAATAGTACGCATAGCTATTTTGGTCGTAAACAACTTGCACATGATTTACTAGATGCAAACTATGACAAAGATGCAATCAAATTGCGCCAACAAGCAATTGCAGAAATCTCTGATATGTATCAGTACACTTCTACGGTTGAATATGCCTGTTCAAGTATTCAAAATAGCAAAGTATTTAGACAACTTACTAACCAACTGCAACAACAAGAGCCGTTTTTCAAAAAAAAGAAAACCTATAGTCTCTTACGCATCTTATGTGTAACAACAATTATCGTATGCCTTATTGCTG
Source organism: Breznakia blatticola (assembly GCF_004365815.1). GTDB lineage: Bacteria > Bacillota_I > Bacilli_A > Erysipelotrichales > Erysipelotrichaceae > Breznakia > Breznakia blatticola. The sequence goes on along the minus strand of NZ_SODD01000010.1, from coordinate 4,509 downwards.
CATTCACTGAAATTAATTATTTGATTTTGTTAAGCGCCTTACTATTAACACTTCAACTAGGTATCTGGTTTGTTCTACATAAGAAAGCTGAATCCTATGTACATGTCGTAAAGGAAGTTAGTAACTCTATAGAAGCATATGTTCCTGTAATAGATGCAATTCTTGGTACAAGTGTGAAAAGCAAGAATCTACAAAACATTCATACACAGTTTATCAAATCAAAAGAGATAGTTAGTAAACTAGCTAACATTGCAAGCAACATTAACCAAACACAAAATGCTCTGGCGAGTTTTATTCTCAATTTATTCTGGCTCTGGGATATTAAGAATGCACATGATTTAGCTAAGTGGAAGCAATTAAACAGTAAGCAGATGGCTTTATGCTTTGATGCAGTAGCAACTTATGAAACCTATGTAAGTTTTGCGAATATTAAACGAAATGTTGATCACGCTTGTCTGCCAACAATAGAAATAAACAGCAAGAAAATGCATGCTACACAAATCGGTCACCCACTAATTCTTAATAAGAAACGTGTGTCAAACGATTTTCATTTAGATGATGAAATTATGATTATTTCAGGATCCAACATGTCTGGTAAGACAACCTTTTTACGTACTGTTGGGATTAATATGGTTCTAGCAAAAGCAGGTAGCTATGTAGTAGCTGATCACATGAACTGCCCACTTGTCCAAATACTTACTTCCATGCGGATACGCGATGATTTAAATGCAGGTGTCTCAACCTTCTATGCAGAATTACAACGAATTAAAATGATTATTGATGCAAGTAGTAAAGAAGCGAATACATGTTTCTTTATTGATGAAATATTTAAGGGCACAAACAGTGTAGATCGCTTATATGGGGCAAAAGCTGTATTGAAACAACTAAATCAAGATGGTGTTATTGGATTTATTAGTACACATGATTTAGAGGTTTGCAGTTATGAAAAGCACTATCCTCGCATCATCAACTATAGTTTCAATGAAACATACACAAAGGATACGATGTCCTTTGATTACACTATAAAACCAGGCATTTCAAAAAGCACCAATGCACAGTTTTTACTCAAAAAAGTAGGCATTGTAAAAGAACCCGTAATGACGTAATACGGGTTCTTTATTTTGTAAGTTAATCTTCATTGTAGACAAGTACAACTTCTTTACAACTATATGTGAAATTTGCATACTTTAAAGCATGTTGCATAGGAATATTATGAATATCTGTATCAGCAATTAGTAAGTCATATCCATGTTCTACGCAGTAATTTGATGCTATAAGTAAAAGCATGGTTGCATAATGCTTTCCACGATATTCTGGGAAGACACCAATATAAGATATTCCAGCTTGTGTACGTGTCAGTTGACTAACAATTACAAATCCAACACAGTGTCCATCCACTTGCGCACAAAGCCATGCAGCTTCATCTGGTTGATTTACTAGCAACACTTCATAAAGTATTTCACTTGCACGTTTTATACCATATCGATCCATGTCTCTTTGCATACTTGCATCAAGATGATTGCTACCTACACGAATAAACATATCTACCCATGTTTGCTTATTGTGATTGGAACATGGATACGCTAAAAGAGTATGTGAATTGATTGTTGGATGCAACGTGTAACTGTACTTTTCTTGTTGTACATTAAACCCAGCAGAAATTAATGCATCAAAAGTAAATTGATAATTTTGCTTATCACTATATAAATGCAACTCAATTTCTTTTTGTTCTACTTTGCTTATACATGCTTGTAAGAAATATATAGCATCATCATATTGTATTTCATCTTCAAATGTCAAAAGATACATTCCATGTTTCATACATAATGCACGAGCTACTACCTTATTATGTAACACAGCAATCATAACTTGATTCAAATCAATCGTATGATTTTCTAGTTGTTCTACTAAAAACTGATTTTGATCATCACTACTTGCTTTCATATGTGTTACTTGTTCAATTTCTTGTTTTGTTTCAATGTGTTTAATTCTCATTTGACCTTTCCGCCCACTTGAGTGTTACACTGATTTTATGTTGATTTGGATGTGGACTTCATAAAAACAGGTTCTCTTATTTTTCATCGTATATTTCATGAAACCACCTCCTTCGTTATGTAAATTGTATCAAAAAAAACTGCAATTTGCAGTTTATTTTAATAATTGAGCAATTTTAGGTACGATTTGCTTCTTACGTGAAACTAAACCTTCCATGTATCCGCCTTCTTCATGACCAATCATAAAGGCAGTATCAATCGCATTACTAAGCTTTCCAGTATACATGAATTTACTTCCCTTACCTTCGACATTTGAAAATGCCATCATCAATAAATCATATTTTAAGATTTCATTTTCTTGGTCTAAGAATTTTTGGAAGTCTTCTTCAACCGTACTTAATGTAGACATATCATAGATATACGCTTGTCCGATTGCAATTTGCTTACCAGCAAGATCATATTCTTTAAAATCTGTATACAATATATCACGATTACTTTTATCATCAATATTTGCACTTGCTTTAAACATAGATGTTGCTAGTTCAGGCAAATCAATTTCATGCAAAGTTGCAAGTTCATTTGCAATATCAATATCTGTTTGTGTACAAGTTGGTGAATTGAAATTCATCGTGTCTGAAATGATTGCACATAATAGGGCTCCAGCAATTGCTTTTGATGGTTGTTTTCCCTTTTCTTTATACATTTGCGCAACAATCGTACATGTACTACCTACTGTTTGCGCACGGAAACTAATTGGTTGACTTGTTTCAATATCCCCAATTCTATGGTGATCTACAATCTCCAAAATATTCCCGTATTCAATATCATCAATACTTTGACTGCGTTCGTTGTGATCCACAAGAATCAATTTCTTACGATTGTATTTAAGCACGTGGTAACGTCCCATACTGCCAACAAGCACTCCATTCATGAATACTGGATAATTACGATAACGCTTTTGAAGCATCATTCTTGCGACATCTTCAACGTACTCATTTCCATTGAATTTCTGAATTGCATCTGCAGGTGTCATAATCATTCCCACTGGAATCGCACGATAAATCATTTGTAAGATTTTCATGATGTTGTACTGTGTACGAATTAAGGTAACACCTAATTCCATTGCTTTATTGATAATTTTATCTGTTGGAATGTAGCTTTCTGCAATTGCGATAACCGCACATCCTTTTTCCATACATGTCATCATAATATCTTCATTATCGCTTAATACCATAATGTTTCCAGTGATATCACGTTCCATTAATTTCTTATCAGCGATACGAACAAACCCACTACGTTCAAGTGTTCCTTTATAAATAAAGTCACCCTTCAGTGATTGGACAAGGTTTTCTAATGGTGTTTCTTTTAGTAAATCTTTTGTAATATTCAAATCTTGCATTTGAATTTTCGATATATCCGATAATGTAGTCAATCCTAACATTTGATTGTTTTCATCAACAACATATACCGTATGCGTGTTGTATTCCAAACACAAGTCCCATGCGCGACGTAGTGTTGTATGTAAATCAACACGTACAGCACAATCTAAATCAATATCTCGCAATGCTGCTTTTGCACTAATCATTAAATCAGGTTCATCAAGTTGAAACTTCTCAAGTATGAATTTTGTTTCGTTATTAATCTTACCTAATCTTGTCGCTCTTGCTTGTATGCCACATTGATTTTTTAAATCAGCATACGCAATCGCCGCACAAATAGAGTCACTGTCTGGATTTTTATGACCTGTGATGTATACGATATCTTTCATTTACGCTTCCCTCTTTTTCACTTCTTTTGCTGGTATTCCAACAACGCTTGTATATGGTGCAACGTCCTTTGTAACTACGGCGTTTGAACCAACTTTTGCATGACTTCCGATAGTGATATTTCCAAGAACTTTAGCTCCTGCTCCAACCATGACGTGGTCTTCAAGTGTTGGATGACGTTTGCAGTGTTCTTTTCCAGTTCCCCCAAGTGTTACTTGATGATAGATGGTGCAGTAGTCTCCTACTACGGCCGTTTCCCCAATGACAACTCCCATTCCATGATCAATAAGCAATCCTTTTCCAATTGTCGCTCCTGGATGGATTTCAATTCCTACCCACCAACGAGCAATATTAGATGTAAGTCTTGCTAGAAAATACAAATGTATTTTATAAAAGAAATGCGCGATTCGATAGAAAAACAATGCTTTCATATGTGGATATAAAACAATGATTTCAAATGCACTACGTGCAGCTGGATCGGCTTCTTTTGTATGTCGAATTTGTGCTCTTATTCCTTCAAACATATTTTCTCCTGACTATACTTAAACTATTATGCCATAAGACATAGATATATTATAGCAAAAAACACACCTTATTTCTTAAAAAAAGAGGATTTGGATTTAAAATCCCAAATCTTCTTTCACTAATAATAAACGGGAGTTTGACAGGTCAATTATCTAGTAAATTACACAGCTCATTTATTTATGGGCTTTTTTTAATGCAAATTTGTCAAATTTCATGATATTTAG
>NZ_SODD01000009.1 GCF_004365815.1 Breznakia blatticola | reverse complement strand
TCGTGATTAATACATATGTAGCGCCGTATACGAGAACCGTACGTACGGTGCAATGGGAGGGGCGAAAGAATATATTTCTTTCCCTCTACCCTATTATGTAAAACTTGTTTTATCGGCTTCAGTAATCGCACGAATGACTTTGCAAGGATTACCTGCAGCAATTACATTCGCAGGAATATCTTTAGTAACAACACTTCCTGATCCAATAATTGTGTTATCTCCAATGTGCACACCTTGATTGATATGTACACCTGCACCAACCCAAACATGATTGCCAATATGTACTTCTTTTGCATAACAACCACCATGTTGTCGTTCTAGTGCATCAATTGCATGATTTGCTGTATAAATACCAACCCTTGGTCCAAACAATACATGATCACCAATTGTAATTGGAGCACCATCTAACATAATACAATCAAAGTTAGCATAGAAATAATCACCAATTGTGATATTGAAACCAAATTCACAACGGAAGTTTGGCTCCAAATACGGTTGTTTACCAACCGTATGGAAAATTGAGTGTAAAATCGCTTCGCGTTTACTTGCACATTCTTCATAACTTTGATTATATGCATTTGTAAGATGTACTGCTTTTGCTCTTGCTTCTACAAGTGTTAAATCTAAATCGTTATACATTTGACCACTATGCATTAGCTTTTTTAATTCATCAAGTTTCATCTATTCACCTTACTTATCAAGTACTTGTAGTTGTACGATGCAACTATCTTTTCGATTACGGTGCAAACTTGGTAATCGTTGGATGATACAAATACCAGGATGTTTTACTTTCTTGTATAGACTTTCAATCGTTTGTATTTGCTCTTTTGTAGAGCAGTGCATTTCTTTTAGTTTTACATTTTGATACGTATAAACAGGATATGCACAATCAACTTCCAAACTAGCAGAAACAGGTACCATAATATGTGCTTTCTCACCTTCGTTAAAAATAACCATCTTTGAAATCGTGGAACGACTCAGTCCATGTTTTTTTATGAATGTGCGTAATGCAGCGCGATAATCAACATAATCTTCAATATCCATATCTAATACATTTTTAAGTTTTACATCAATACACGCAAATCGTAAATAGGGTAGTGTAAGATCGCAGACTTTTGAAGATGGTGTTTTCAAACTACGTTCGTAGTCAGCAAGTTTTTCTTGCTTGTTTTTGATTGTGTCCAATTCTTTTTCTAGACGTTCACGTTTTTCTTTTAAAATTGCTTCATAGTCTAAGTTTGATGATTTTAGCATTACCTTAATTTCATCTAAAGAAAAACCAATATACTGCAATCGTTGAATTTGTAATAAGATTCCAGATTGTTCTTTTTCATAATACCGATATTTACTATCTGGATCTACATATGCAGGCGATAACATACCAATAGAATCATAGTATCGTAATCGTTGAATGCTCACATCATTTAATTTTGCCATCTCACCAATTGATAAATATTTTTTCATATATACAGTATACATGAAAATCACTTGACTCTCTAGTTGCTATAGAGTTTATACTAAAAAAGTAAAAGGGAGGTACCTATGAGAATTATAATTGAAAAGAACTATGAAGAGATGTCAAAGACAGTAATGTATCAACTGTTGGCGAAGATGTATGAAGACAAAAAGATGAATATTGCAATTACTGCTGGATCATCACCAAAACGTATGTATGAATTATTAACAGAAGTAATTAAAGACAAACGCGAATTTCCAAATGTTACATTTTACAACTTTGATGAAATTCCATATGCAAAAAAACAAAGTGAAGGAGTAACAATTTCAAACTTACGTAGAGACTTCTTTACACCAGCTAATATTCCAGAATCGATGATTCATAAACTAACACCTGAAAACTTTAAAGAACATGATGCATATTTAAGAAGTGTTGGGGGTCTTGATGCAATATTCTTAGGAATTGGTGGAGATGGTCACTTCTGTGGAAATTTACCAGGAACTACAAAGTTTGGTGACGAAACAGTGGAAGTGTTCTATCCAAAGGAATTAATCGATGTGATGGCAGGTGAAGTAGGAGGAATGGATGAATTAACACCATCTTACTTTACAATGGGGCCTAGAGCTGTCATGAATGTAAAAGAAGTAGTAATGTTTGCTACTGGAAAAAAGAAAGCAAATATCATTAAAGAAGCTATGTTTGGACCGGTTAGTGAAACATGTCCTTCATCAATCTTTCAATTACATCCAAATTTCACACTAATTCTTGACGAAGAAGCAGCAAGTGAAATTAAGGAATTACTATAATTATAAAAATATCGGATAAATATCCGGTATTTTTTATAGCTAATTGACATCGATTCATGCTTACTTTATGATATATTAACTACCTAAAGTCAACTTTAGGTCAAGAAAGAAGGAGAAATTATGATGTATGGGATTGGAGAAGTGTCAAAGATGTTTGCGCTTCCTGTGTCAACGCTTCGTTACTATGATAATGAAGGTTTATTTCCAAACTTACAAAGAAATGCTGGTGTCAGAGTGTTTGGTGAGCAAGAACTTGAACAGTTACGTGTAATTGAGTGTCTGAAACGTTCTGGATTAGAGATCAAAGATATTAAGCGCTTTATGGAGTTATGTAAAGAAGGTTCAAAAATTTTAAAGATCGTAAAGAGATCTTTGAGCAACAAAAACTTGAAGTAGAAAAGGAAATAGAAAAATTAAAGAAAACACATGATATGTTGCAATACAAATGTTGGTATTATCAAACAGCTATAGCTGATGGAAGTGAAAAACGAATAAATGAGATGCTTCCAGATCGATTGCCTGATGATATTCAAAAAATGTATAATCATGCACATGAATCATAAAAACCTACGCACTCATAAAGTAGTGCATAGGTTTATTTTGTTTCTAAAACTTTTCCTTGCCAAGTGTTACGTGCGACCATGGCTTTATCAATATCATTAAGTACAATGGTTTTCTTAAACATCCATTCAGAACCAATTTGTTCACCACGCATTCCATCTCCAGTTAAGCGTTGAATGATAATATGTTTAGGTAATACCTCCAATTGAGATACCACGACATCAATATAATCATCTTTATCTAGCATTGGAAATGGGTGTTGAAGATACGATTTACCAAGTACTGTATCTTTTAGTATGTATAACATATGGATTTTGATTGCATGAATAGGAAGTTGACCAACCTTATAAGCATTTTGAATCATATCTTCTTTACTTTCACCAGGTAATGAATTCATTAAATGTACACAAATCTTAAGATTTGTTTTCGATAATCTTTCTACTGTTTCAAGAAAACACTGATAATCGTGACCACGATTTAATGATTTTGCGATTTTATCATTTGTTGTTTGTAGACCAAGTTCGATCCAAATGTCTTTCTTTCTACTTACAAAATCTAAGTATTCAATCATTTCATCACTTAAACAATCTGCTCTAGTAGCTAAAGAAATCGCTACAATTTCATCTTTGAATAGAAAAGGCTTTAACATTTCACTGACTTGCTTCACACTACCATACGTATTGGTATAAGCTTGGAAATAGGCAATTGCATTTCCTTTTGGCCATTTGTGTTGCATGATTTTTAGATTACTCTCATATTGAACATCTAATGGTTCAAATTTATCTTCAATGGTATCACCACTACCATAGCTACTACAAAACGTACAACCTCCAACACCACATGTACCATCACGGTTAGGGCATGTGAAGTTTGCATTTAAAGCAACTTTAAATACTTTATTTTTATATTTTGTTTTTAAATAGTGACTCCAAGTATAATATCGCTTGTTATCTTCACTATATGGAAATGGATTATTCATGTTAATTATCTTAACACAAATCTAGTTTTGTGTTAATGTTTATAGCGTATGATAGAAACAAAACAAATCCTAATTGATGGATATCGAATTACCTATCAATTAGAGCGAAAGAAAATGAAGAATATGGTTATGCGAATTCAAGAAGATGGTTCTTTAAAAGTAAGTGCGAATCCGTATATTCCACAAAATAAAATTGATGCATTCTTACAAGAGAGAGTGTCTTGGATTCTTACAAAACAAGAAAAACAACATGCAATATTTGAACGAATTTTTACTTCAATACAGAAAAACCGTTCGTTATATATCTTTGATGAAGAATATACGATTATTTGTGTGCAATCCAATAAGAAAGGCATTCAATTTCTAGGCAGTGAAGTATACGCATATTACGTGAATGATAAAGCAGAATGTGATACGCTATTGAATAAATGGATACGTCAAGAGTGTGAAAAGAGATTTATTGAAGTTATTCATGAATTTGATCATATGTTAGATGATTATCGGCTTTCATTTCCAGAACTAAAAGTACGAAAGATGAAATCTAGATGGGGAAGTTGTGCAACTAGATCTAACCAAATCACATTAAATACAAACTTACTACATTTGCCAAAGTCATTTTGTGAGTATGTAGTATTACACGAACTTGCACACTTTGTACAACCAAATCATAGCAAGCATTTCTACCAAATCGTAGAAAACTATATGCCAGATTATAAGGCGCGTACAAAGTTGATACAACATTTATAGGAGGTCATATGCAAAAAAATGTAAATTGGATATTATTTCGTTCCTTTGTAATAGCAGGAACATTTACTTTTGCAGGTGGTCTTGCAATGTTACCTTTACTGCAAAAGGAAATTGTCGATAAACATAAATTAATGAATAAAGATGAATTTTTAGAAGATGCAATCATGGCACAAACACTTCCAGGAATCATCGCTTTAAATAGTGCATGTTTCTTTGGTAAAAAAAGTAATGGTGTTCCTGGTATGCTTGCTGCTGCTTTAGGTAGTATATTACCTGCGTTTGTTTTTATGTTACTAGCAACAATACTCTATGAATATATACCACAAGAAGGGCCTTTACAAATGGCATTTGTTGGAATTCGTGCATCAGCAGTTGCATTTATTTTTGCGGCTGCAATTTCGATTGGTCAACATAGTTTAGATAAGATTATTAACTGGATTATGATGATCACAAGCTTTCTAGTAATTACGGTTTTTAATTTCCAAGCACCTTACGTTATATTGTTTGCAGGTATATTTGGGATTGTATACTACAGCTATATAAAAAAGGATGGAGGTAAGAGTTCATGTTAATACAAATCTTACTTGCCTTTTTAAAAATCGGATTTTTGGGTTTTGGTGGAGGATATGCCATGTTATCCATGGTACTTGATGAATCCTTAAAACTTGGTTTAACACTTCATCAGTTTGCTGATTTAAATGCACTTGATATGTTGATTCCTGGCCCAATAGCAATTAATGCAGCAACCTATGTTGGATATTTAGTGGATGGATTTGCTGGTGCAACAGTAGCTACTGCAGCAGTTTGTGTGCCTTCATTTGTTTTAGTTCCATTATTTATTAAGTTCAAACGCACCTTTGCCCATAATCCAAAAGTGAATCAGTTTCTTGATATGGTAAAACCAGCAGCAGTTGGTTTAGTTGCAAGTGCTGGTTTTACATTACTACTTGGTGTTGTGTTTGGTGCAGATACACTTTCACAATTGATTGCGAACCCACATGCACCAGATATATTTACCTTGATGGTTGTTGCTGTATGCAGTTATCTGCATATTAAAAAGAATGTAAACCCAATATTACTTACTGTTGTTTCCGGTGTTGTTGGTTTTGCGTTGTATTATGTCATATAAAAAAACGATGATTTAGTTCATCGTTTTTCTTTCAATTATATCTATATCTGTACCAACATCACTTGGTTTATGGGCATCACTTGCAGTAATCATCTTTACTCCATGTTTTTTTAATGTTTCAAGTAACTGTTCATTATCTCCAATATCTTCGTGGTGATAACGATAATGAATTCCGGTATTGTTTTCAGCTTTCATGTGATGTTTGTTTAATGCAATCGCAAGTGCATCATAGGTTTCTTGTAAATCATATGTAGGGTAGTGATTAAATAGTTTTAATTGGTCTGGGTGTGCAAGTTGCGTAAATAAATCGCTTTCGATAAGTTGCATAACAAGTTGATAGTAACGTTTATAAATATCATTTACTTCATATACATCCCACAATAACTCTTTTGAGAAGCTCATATCATAGAGAACACCGTCAATAGAATGGATTGCACCAACGATAAAATCAAAATCATATTTTGCGAGTTCCTCTCTTAAGAAATCTTCATACTCTGGAGCATAGCAAACTTCTAAACCGTAGCGTACTTCAATCTCAGTCTCTTCTTGTTGGATTTCTTTCATTAAATTAATAAAATCGAATACGCTATCACAGAATTTTGTTTTGCCTTGAAGCCAAGTATCTTGTATTTCATGCACACGTAAATTTTCATAGATCGGTTTGAATTCTACAAAGCGATGGGTGTGATCTAATATTTGAATCGTATCAAACCCTTTTCTTTTTGCTTCATTAATAAATTCGTATACATATGCTTTACTAAGCTCTCCAAATTCCAAATGCATGTGTCCATCAATCATATAAATCCCTCATTTCTTTTGGATATTATAGCATATCCTTACATTTGGAAAAATCGGTTTTATATCTGGTAGGAATGACATTGTCGAATTTCGCATTCTAATTTATAATACAAGTACAAGGTAGAGATACCTAGAAAGATGTCTCCCGAGGAGTGAGGGTGACAAAAATCCCAAATATCGCTCATTAAAGAACTATCCTGAAAAAGAGTTGAACAGGATACAAAAAATGAAAGGCAACTCTAGATAAAAGGATTCTCTAACAATTGAAAAGAGAATCCTTTTTAATTGTCTAAAAGTTAAATATGTAACAAAATGAAAACACGAAATCATAAAAGTTACATTTTCTTACAAAAAAATTACATTAATTTCAATTTTTTGAAAATTTTGTGTTACAATAGGAGACAATATTATAAAGGAGATTGAAATTATGAACAGAGTGATTAACTTTAGTGCAGGACCATCACAAATGAGTGATAAGGTTCTAAAGAAAGCAAGCGAACAAATGCTTAACTACAACCAAACAGGACAATCAATTATGGAGATGTCACATCGTTCGGCTGAGTTTGTAGAGGTTTTCAACTCCTGTAAGTCCAAGCTAATTAAACTGATGAACATTCCTGAGAATTACGAAGTATTATTCTTACAAGGGGGAGCAAGTACACAGTTTACAATGGTGCCAATGAATCTATTAGGTAAACATAAAAAGGCAGCATTTATTAATACAGGAGCTTGGTCAAAAAAAGCAATTGGTGAAATGAAGAAATTTGGAGAAGCAGTCGTTGTTGCTAGTAGTGAAGATGACACATTCTCATATATTCCCAAAGACTATGAAGTACCAGAAGATGTGGACTACTTCTATATTTGTGAAAACAATACGATCTATGGAACAAAATATAAAGAACTACCTGATACAAAAGGACTTCCATTAGTCGCAGATTTATCAAGCTGTATTCTTTCTGAAGCAATTGATGTAAGTAAATATGGAATTATCTTTGCAGGTGCGCAAAAAAATATGGGTATGGCAGGACTGACTGTTGTGATTGTACGTAAAGACTTAATTAAAGATGATACAACACTACCTTCAATGCTTTCATACAAGGTGCAAGCGGATAACGATTCGATGTTTAACACGCCACCTACATATGCAATTTACATTTTAGGTCTTGTACTTGAATGGATTGCAGAAGAATTTGGCAGTCTAGAAAACCTTGGTAAATATAACCAAGAAAAAGCACAAATCTTATACGATTATTTAGATCAATCAAAACTATTTAAAGGAACTGTCGCAAAAGAAGACCGTTCATTAATGAATGTCCCATTTGTTACTGGTGATGCAGAATTAGATGCAAAATTTGTAAAAGAAGCGAAAGCTAAAGGAATGGTGAATTTAAAAGGACATAGAAGTGTTGGAGGAATGCGTGCAAGCATTTACAATGCAATGTCAAAAGAAGGTGTAGAAACACTAGTTGCGTTTATGAAAGAATTTGAAGAGGAAAATACAAAATGAATATAAAACTATATAATAAAATCTCACCAAAGGGTTTAGCACTCTTTGATGATGAAACATACCGTTTCGGTGAAGATGTAGTAAATCCGGATGGGATTTTAGTACGTAGTGCTAAATTAAACGATATGGAGTTTAACGATGAACTTCGCGCCATTGTTCGTGCTGGAGCAGGAGTTAACAATTTACCAATCGATCGTTGTAGCGAAGCGGGAATTGTATGTTTTAATACACCTGGAGCAAATGCGAATGCAGTTAAAGAATTGGTATTTGCTGGTATGTTATTATCTGCACGTCCTGTATATAATGCGATGAACTGGGTAAGTACATTAGCAGAAAATGATGATGTATCAACTATTGTTGAAAAAGAAAAAAGTAACTTTGTTGGAAATGAGTTACGTGGTAAGAAGCTAGGAATTATCGGTCTAGGTGCCATTGGTATCAAAGTAGCAAACTTAGCATTACACTTTGGTATGGAAGTGTACGGATACGATCCATATATTTCAATTGATGCTGCTTGGCAGTTATCACGTAAAGTACATTATGCGAAAACATTAGAAGAACTATATGAGAAATGTGATTACATTTCTGTGCATGTTCCATTAAGCGATAAAACAAAAAACATGATCAATAGTGAAGCGATTGCAAAAATGAAAGATAACGTATGTATTCTTAACTTTGCACGTGGTGGACTCGTTGATGAAAAAGCTGTTGTAGATGCAATTGAAGCAGGGAAAGTAAAAAATTATGTTACCGATTTCCCAAATGGAGATATCTTACATGCGAAAGGTGTAATTTGTATTCCACATTTAGGTGCATCTACACCAGAATCAGAAGAAAACTGTGCAATTATGGCAGTGGATCAAATTCAAGATTTCTTAGAAAATGGAAACATTTTACATTCGGTGAACTTACCAAATGTACATATGGATCGTAGTGGAGAAGCAAGAATTACAATTTTCCACCGTAATGCACCAAATATGATTGCCCAAATTACGCAAACGATTTCTGATAAGGGAATTAATATTGAAAACTTAATTAATAAAAGTAAAAATGATTATGCGTATACAATGGTCGATGTGAATAGTAAAGATGTCGATGATGTAGTAAAAGAATTATCTTTAATCGATGCAATTTTAAAGGTTGTTGCTCTATAAAAGAAATGTAAAGTTCTTTAGTTGAAGATAGAAAGTAAATCACCTATAATACACTTATGTATATGACCCACTTGGGTTACAGGGAGATACTATGAACACAACATATCTTAAATACGTTATTGAAATTGAGAAACGCCGCTCCATAACGCATGCAGCTGAGAAACTGTTTATGGCACAACCAAACTTGAGTAAAGTTATTAAGGAATTTGAAGAAACCCTTGGCTTTACCATCTTTGAACGTGGACCAAAAGGAACTGTACCTACACCAGAAGGTGCACAGTTAATTAAGTATGCCAAAGAAGTGTTGGCACAAATTGAAAAAATCGAACAAATTCGTTTGGATGATTTTAAAGATGTGCAACGTTTCAATGTAGCCATACCTAGAGGAAGTTATATTTCTTATGCCGTTGTAAAGTTAATTGAAGAGTTGGATTTAAATAAATCCATTCGTGTCAATATTCAAGAGACAAACTCAATGCAAGCCATTACCAATGTAGCAGAAGGATTATTTAATCTAGGTGTAATTCGTTATGATATGGCACATGAAAACTATTTCCGTGACTATTTAAAGAATAAGAAGGTGATTTTTGAACCGATTTGGGAATTTAAGCACCTGGTGACACTTGCAAAAGATTCGCCACTACATGATAAAGAAGAACTCGAATTATCAGATTTAGATGATTTTGTGGAAATCTCACATGGTGATAATTTTGTTCCTTACTTGAAACAAATGAGTAATCAAGAACATTCATGTAGTAAACAAATCTTTGTTTATGAAAGACAAACACAATTTGCAATTATGTCACATGTACCCAAAACCTATATTTGGGGATCTGCAATTCCAAAAGAGTTGTTAGATTTATACAATCTCGAACAAAAACCTTGTAAGGGAATAAGAAAGAAATATCGCGATGGATTTATATATCGAGAAGGATATAACTTAACGAATTTAGATCAACGCTTTATGGTGAAACTAGAAGAAGTGAAAAATGAAGTTTCACAACGTATAGAAAAATACTAAGGGGTCTATTATGTATAAAATTGTTGAAAAAGAACGATTAAATCCAACGGTTACGAAAATGGTAGTAGAAGCACCAGCAATTGCCAAAAAGGCAAAAGCAGGACAATTTATTATCCTTCGTTCTCATGAAATGGGAGAAAGAATTCCCCTAACTGTTGCAGATTATGATCGAAAAAAAGGACTTGTTACGATTATTTACCAATTGGTAGGTCGTAGTACGATGTTACTAGATAACCTAGAAGTAGGAGATGCCATTCTTGACTTTGTAGGACCACTAGGTGTACCAAGTCATGTAGAAGGTATGAAACGTGTCTGTGTAGTTGGTGGAGGAGTTGGTTGTGCAATTGCATACCCAACCGCAAAAGCACTATATGATAATGGCACAGAAGTAACTGTAATTACTGGATTTAGAAATAAAGATTTAGAAATCTTACGTGATGAATTTGAAGCAGTTAGTCATCATATGTATACGATGAGTGATGATGGAACTGTAGGAGAAAAAGGTTTAGTCACAAACAAACTACAAGAACTGCTTGATGCAGGTGAAATCTTTGATGAAGTCATCGCAATTGGACCACTAGTTATGATGAAGTTTGTCTGCCAACTCACAAAACAATATGATGTGAAAACAACGGTCAGCATGAATCCAATCATGATCGATGGAACAGGAATGTGTGGATGCTGTAGACTAA
The DNA here is from genome assembly GCF_004365815.1 of Breznakia blatticola. Lineage (GTDB taxonomy): Bacteria > Bacillota_I > Bacilli_A > Erysipelotrichales > Erysipelotrichaceae > Breznakia > Breznakia blatticola. The sequence continues at coordinate 54,103 of NZ_SODD01000009.1, read as the reverse complement.
GTGTAAACAATGAAATGAAATTTGCTTGTGTAGATGGACCTGATTTTGATGGACATCAAGTCGACTTCGATGAAGCGATTGCAAGATCTAGACAGTATGCAGACTTTGAAGCCAAAGCATGTGAAAAAGACTGTCACTTATTTCACAAGGAGGTGCGCTAGTTATGCCAAACATGAGTCCAAATAAAGTACCAATGCCACATCAAGAGCCAAATGTACGAAATAAAAACGTTGCAGAAGTAGCAACAGGATATACCTTAGAAATGGCACAAGAAGAAGCGGATCGTTGTCTACAATGTAAACACAAACCTTGTGTAAATGGATGTCCAGTAGGTGTGCAAATTCCTGAATTTATCGCCTTAATTAAAGAAGGAGATATCGAAGGAGCCTACGATAAGATTAAAGAAACCAATGCTTTACCAGCAGTATGTGGACGTGTATGTCCACAAGAAGATCAATGTGAAAAGCTATGTGTAAGAGCCATTAAACATGAAGCAGTCGGAATTGGAAGGCTGGAGAGATTTGTCGCTGATTATCATATGGCAAATGGAGAAAATAAGATTCCAACTATTGAAAAGAATGGACATAAAGTAGCTGTAGTAGGAGCTGGACCTGCAGGATTAACTTGTGCAGGAGATTTAGCGAAAAAAGGATATGAAGTTACAGTCTATGAAGCATTACATAAAGCAGGAGGAGTACTTGAATATGGAATTCCAGAATTCAGACTACCAAAAGCGATTGTAAGTAAAGAAGTACAAGCACTCAAAGACTTAGGTGTTCACATGGAAACCAATATGGTTATTGGAAAAGTGTTTGATATTGATGAACTATTTGAAGATGAAAATGAAGCTGTATTCATCGGTAGTGGAGCAGGACTTCCAAACTTTATGAAAATACCTGGAGAAAACTTAAATGGAGTATTCTCTGCAAATGAATTTCTGACACGTTTTAACTTAATGAAAGCTTATGATGTAGAAGCTGATACACCAATTTTCAAAGGTAAGAAAGTAGCAGTTGTCGGTGGAGGAAATGTTGCAATGGATGCTGCCAGATGTGCAAAACGTCTAGGAGCAGAAGTATACATTGTGTACCGTCGAGGAACTGAAGAATTACCAGCAAGAAAAGAAGAAGTGGAACATGCAATGGAAGAAGGAATTATCTTTAAGACATTGAATAATCCAGTCCAAGTACTTGGTGATGACAAAGGAAATGTATCGGCTATTGAATGTGTAGAAATGGAATTAGGAGAACCTGATGAGAGTGGAAGAAGACGACCAGTAGTCAAAGAAGGAAGTAATTTCACACTAGATATCGATTGTATGATTATGTCGATAGGAACAAGTCCAAACCCATTAATTCACAGAACCACAGAAGGATTAGACACCAACAAATGGGGATGTCTAATTGCAGATCCAAAAACAGGAGCAACAACACGAGAAGGTGTATTTGCTGGAGGAGATGCAGTAACTGGAGCTGCGACGGTAATCCTAGCAATGGGAGCAGGAAAAGAAGCTGCACAAGCAATGGATGATTACATTCAAAATAAATAATACGAACCATTTTCTTACGTTTATAAATTGATGGAATATGATATACTGAAAAAGTAAATGATATAAGAAATCAAGAAGAGGAATGTAAATGAAAAAGTTAACGTATTTGTTATTGATAAGTCTATTTGTTATGAGTGGATGTCAATCAAAAAAAGAAGAAACAACAACTGTATGTACAATTGAACAAGCAGAAACAAAAGCAACCTTAACACTGGAAGCCGATGATGATACAATCACAAAGCTTACACAACATGTCGCTACGGATTTAACAAGTGCATTTGATCAAGGTTTAATTACTGAAGATGATGTAAATAAAAATGCAAAAGAAGTTAAAGAGAAAATGGAAGCTACAAAAGGTGTAACATATACCTATACATTGAAAGATAATGTACTTACAGAAGATAGCGTATTTGACTTAGAAGAAGCATCGGTTGAAGATCTAATCGAAGCAAAATTACTAGAAGTTGAAGGTAGTACCAAAAAAGGCTTAAGTTTAAAGAAAACTGTAGCGAATTATGAAAATCTAGAGTTTACTTGTAAAAGTAAATAATTGTGATAAAATAAGTAACAATATAGCTTAGATTTGGAGTAGTAATCTTAAGGTTTATGATAGAGAGCAAGTGGTTGGTGAAAACTTGTATAAACACTAAGGTGAACTCGCCAAGGAGCTAATCGTAATTCATAAGCGATTCGTGAATCGAGCGATAATCGATAATGAAGGTGCATATAGATTTTTTCTATATGAACTAAGGTGGTACCGCGTTTAAAACGTCCTTAGATGAATTTCTGAGGACGTTTTTATTTTAGGTAAAAGGAGAAAAATATGGTATTTGATTACAAAGCAATTGAAACAAAATGGCGTAAGTATTGGAAAGATAACGATACATTTAAAACAGATGTATGGGATTTTAGTAAACCTAAATTCTATGCATTAGATATGTTTCCTTATCCATCAGGACAAGGACTTCATGTTGGTCACCCAGAAGGATATACAGCAACAGATGTAGTAAGTCGATTAAAACGTATGCAAGGATATAACGTATTGCACCCAATGGGATTTGATTCGTTTGGACTTCCAGCAGAACAATATGCGATTTCTACAGGAAATCATCCAAATGGATTTACAGAAGCAAACATTAAAATCTTCTCTGAGCAATTACAGTTATTAGGTTTCTCATATGATTGGGATAAATCCTTTTCGACAAGTGATCCATCATACTATAAATGGACACAATGGATTTTTGAACAGTTATATAAAGATGGACTAGTAAAATATATCGATATGCCAGTTAACTGGTGTGAAGAATTAGGAACTGTACTTGCAAATGATGAAGTTATTGATGGAAAAAGTGAGCGTGGAGGATATCCAGTCGTTCGTATCAATATGAAACAATGGGCAATTGATATTCCTGCATATGCAGAAAAACTACTTGATGGTTTGGATGATCTTGATTGGCCAAAATCAACAAAAGAAATGCAACGTAACTGGATTGGAAAAAGCGTTGGTGCACATGTTGATTTCAAAGTTGCTGGATATGATGAAACATTCACCGTGTTTACAACACGTCCAGATACACTATTTGGAGCTACGTATTGTGTATTATCACCTGAACATGTACTTGTTGATATGATTACAAGTGACGCGCAAAAACAGGCAGTGAGTGACTATAAAAAAGTATGTGCAAGTAAGTCGGATTTAGAACGTACAGAGTTAAATAAAGAAAAAACTGGTGTGTTTACTGGAGCATATGCAATAAATCCTGTAAATGGTGCAGAAGTGCCAATTTGGATTGCAGATTACGTGCTTGCAGGATATGGAACTGGTGCAATTATGGCAGTCCCTGCACATGATGAGCGTGACTATGATTTTGCAAAAAAATATGGAATTGATATTATCGCTGTTTTAGAAGGTGGAAATATTGAAGAAGCTGCATATGTAGAAGATGGTTTACATATCAATTCAGGATTCCTTGATGGAATGAATAAAGCAGATGCAATTGCAACAATGATTGCATGGCTTGAAGAACACCATGTAGGAACAAAACATGTGAACTATCGTTTACGTGAATGGATCTTTGCACGTCAACGTTACTGGGGAGAACCAATTCCAGTCATTCATATGGAAGATGGAACTGAACAGTTAGTTGCAGAAAGTGAATTACCACTTGTGTTACCTGAACTTGAAGACTATAGCCCTAGTTCGAGTGGATCTTCGCCATTAGAAAAAGCAACGGATTGGGTTCATGTAGAAGTAGAAGGTAAAAAAGGAAAACGTGAGACAAGTACTATGCCAGGAAGTGCTGGTTCAAGTTGGTATTTCTTACGTTATATTGATCCACATAACGACAAAGCCATAGGAGATCCAGAGTTATTAAAACACTGGATGCCAGTTGATTTATATGTTGGTGGACCAGAACATGCTGTTGGACATTTATTATATGCAAGAATGTGGAACCGTTACTTGTTTGATAAAGGAATTGCACCAACAAGTGAACCGTTTAAGAAACTTGTTCACCAAGGAATGATTCTAGGTGAAAACAATATGAAAATGGGAAAACGTTACCCTGAGTATGTTGTAAACCCAAATGATATCGTTGAAGATTATGGAGCAGATACACTTCGTTTATATGAAATGTTTATGGGTCCATTAGAAGCCGATAAACCTTGGAGTACAAGTGGAGTAGAAGGTGCACATCGTTTCTTAGTACGTGTGTATCGTCTATTTACTGAAGAAGGTAAAATTAGTGATGTAGCAAATCCAAACTTAGATAAGGTATATCACCAAACAGTTAAGAAAGTTACAGATGATTATGAAAGTCTGAACTTCAATACTGCAATCTCGCAAATGATGATATTCGTGAATGCGGTATATAAAGAGAAAAACTTCCCGAAAGCATATGCAGAAGGATTTACAAAAATGCTATATCCAATTGCACCACACTTAGGTGAAGAATTATGGAACGTAATTTTAGGACATAACGATACGATTACATATGAAGCTTGGCCAACATATGATGAAGCGATGTTAGTTGAAGATGAATTAGAAATTATCGTACAAGTAAACGGAAAATTACGTGGTAAGTTTATGATAGCTAATGGTTCAAGTGATGATGAAATTAAAGAAAAAGCATTGGCATTAGAAGCTATCCAAAGTTTTATTGAGGGGAAAGAATTACGTAAAGTAATTGTAATTAAGAATAAATTAGTGAATATTGTTGTGTAATAGGAGGTAAAGTTTATGAACTTTAATAAGTACAAGCGTGGTTATTTCATGCCACCAGAGCCTTGTTTTGACTGGGTAAAAAAAGAATATATCGATACAGCACCAACATGGTGTTCTGTCGATTTACGTGATGGAAATCAAAGTTTGATTATTCCGATGAGTTTAGATGAGAAGTTAAAATTCTTTGATTTACTCGTAAAGGTTGGATTCAAAGAAATTGAAGTTGGGTTTCCAGCAGCTAGTGAAACAGAATATCAATTCTTACGTACACTGATCGAACAAGATTTAATTCCTGATGATGTAACTGTGCAAGTACTTACACAAGCTCGTGAACATATCATCAAAAAGACATTTGATGCGCTTGATGGATGTAAAAAGGCAGTGGTGCATGTTTACAATTCAACAAGTGTTGCGCAACGTGAACAAGTCTTTAGAAAATCAAAGGAAGAAATTCTTACGATTGCCACAAATGGAGCAAAGTTATTAAAAGAATTGGCAAAAGATGCAAAAGGGGATATTCGTTTTGAATATTCACCAGAAAGTTTTACAGGAACGGAAATGGAATATGCACTTGAAGTGTGCAATGCTGTACTTGATATATGGCAACCAACACCAGATAAGAAAGCAATCATCAACTTACCGGTAACTGTAGAAATGAGTATGTCACATGTCTATGCTTCACAAATTGAATATATGCATAAACATTTGAAACACCGTGATGCAGTTGAAATTAGCTTGCATCCACATAATGACCGTGGCTGTGGTGTAGCAGATAGTGAACTTGGTTTACTTGCGGGTGCAGACCGTATTGAAGGAACATTATTTGGTAATGGAGAGCGTACAGGTAATGTAGATATTGTGACTCTTGCATTAAATATGTTTACGCATGGTGTAAATCCAAAATTAGACTTCAGCAACATTCAAGAAATTGTACGTGTATATGAAGAAGTAACACGTATGCGTGTTTATGACCGTCAACCATATGCAGGAAAACTTGTATTTGCGGCATTCTCTGGTAGTCACCAAGACGCGATTGCAAAAGGGTTGAAATATCGTGAAGAAATTGGTAGTGATTTATGGAATGTTCCATATTTACCAATTGATCCAAAAGATGTTGGTCGTGAATATGAAAGTGATGTAATTCGAATCAACTCACAATCTGGAAAAGGTGGAATTGGATACTTGATGGAAGAGTACTACGGATTTGATTTACCTAAGCGCTTCCGTGAAGGATTTGGCTACTACATCAAAGATATTTCGGATAAGAAACATGCAGAACTAATGCCAAATGAAATTAAAGATATATTCGAAAAGGACTTTGTGAATTTACAAGCTCCATTAGAATTAATCGATTATCACTTTACTAGAAATGGAGATATTTCTGTAGAAGTTGAAGTGAACTTTAAAGGGGAACATAAAATGTGCAAAGGTAATGGTAATGGTCGTTTAGATGCAGTTGCTAATGCCTTTAGAGAACACTTAGGCTTAACTTTTGATGTCATTGATTACAATGAACACTCACTTGGAAAAAGTAGTGCATCAAAGGCTTGTGCCTATGTGGAAATAAATGATTGTGTCAATGTAGATCGTTTTGGTGTAGGAATACACGATGATATTATCGCTGCTAGTATTCAAGCGATGGTTAGTGCCTTAAATCGAGCGATCAATGAAAAAGCAAAAATAGAGGGGGAATAAACAATGGGAATGACAATGTCACAAAAGATCTTAGCAGCACATGCAGGTCTTGATAACGTACAACCAGGACAACTTATTATGGCAAATTTGGATATGGTATTAGGAAATGATATTACAACTCCAGTTGCAATTAATGAGTTTGAAAAACATGATTTTGATAAGGTGTTTCATAAAGATAAGATCTCAATCGTACTCGATCACTTTACACCAAATAAAGATATTAAAGCAGCAACACAAAGTAAACAATGTCGTTGTTTTGCAAAACATCAAGAGATCACAAATTTCTATGATGTAGGGCAAATGGGAGTAGAACACTCATTATTGCCTGAAAAAGGAATTGTGACTTGTGGTGATTTAGTTATCGGTGCTGATTCACACACATGTACATATGGAGCACTTGGTGCATTTTCAACTGGTGTTGGTAGTACAGATATGGCTGCTGGTATGGCAACTGGACGTGCTTGGTTTAAAGTGCCTAGTGCAATTAAATTTAATATTACAGGTAAATTAAACAAAGATATTAGTGGTAAAGATGTTATTCTTCATATTATTTCAAAAATTGGCGTTGATGGTGCCTTATACCGTTCAATGGAATTTGTTGGTGATGGAATTAAAAATTTGAGCATGGATGATCGATTCTGTATTGCGAATATGGCAATTGAAGCTGGAGCAAAAAATGGAATCTTCCCAGTTGATGAACAAACATTAGCTTATGTAGAAGGACGTGGGCAACGTACTCCAACCATCTTTGAAGCAGATGCAGATGCTATCTATGATGAAGTATATGATATTGATTTATCAACAATTGAACATACAGTTGCATTCCCACACTTACCTGAAAATGGGAAAACGCCTAGTGAATGGGGAGATATTGCAATTGATCAAGTATATATTGGTTCATGTACGAATGGACGTTATTCAGATATGGAAGCAGCTGCAACCATTCTAAAAGGACGTCATATTGCCGAGGGAATTCGTTGTATTGTAATTCCTGCAACCCAACAAATCTATAAGGACTGTATTAAAAATGGTCTTGTTGATATCTTTATTGATGCAGGATGTATTTTCTCAACACCTACATGTGGACCATGTTTAGGTGGTCACATGGGAATTCTTGCAGAAGGTGAACGTTGTGTAGGAACAAGTAACCGTAACTTCGTTGGTCGTATGGGACATCCAAAAAGTGAAGTATATTTAGCTTCACCACAAGTTGCAGCAGCAAGCGCAATTGCTGGTAAACTAGCAACACCAGAAAGTGTTAAGGGGGAATAATCATGATCGCAAAAGGAACTGTACATAAGTATGGAGATAACGTTGATACAGATGTTATCATTCCAGCTCGTCATTTGAATACACAAGATGAAAAAGAATTGGCAAGTCACTGTATGGAAGATATCGATGCTGATTTCATCCATAAAGTAAAAGCAGGTGATATCATGGTTGGTGAAGCAAACTTCGGTTGTGGATCCAGTCGTGAACATGCACCAATCGCAATTAAAGCAAGTGGAATCTCATGTGTAATCGCTTCTAGTTTTGCACGTATTTTCTACCGTAATTCAATTAATATTGGATTAGCGATCATTGAATGCCCTGAAGCAGCTAAAGAAATCAAAGATGGAGACATCGTAAATGTTGATTTTGATAAAGGAATTATCGTAAATGAAAGTCAAAACAAAGAATATACATTCCCTCCATTTCCTGAATTTATTCAAAAGATTATTTCAAGTAATGGATATCTAAATGCAATCAAGGAGGGAAAATTCAATGATTAAGAATATTGCAGTAATTAAAGGGGACGGAATTGGTCCAGAAATCGTAGATGAAGCAATCAAAGTTTTAAAAAAAGTAGAAGAAGTATATGAACATACATTTAATTTAAATTATGTAAAAGCTGGTGGGGAAGCAATTGATGCATATGGTGAATGCTTACCAGAAGCAACGGTAGAAGCTTGTTTAGCAAGTGATTCAGTTTTATTAGGTGCAGTTGGTGGTCCAAAATACGATGTACAACCACCAAACAATCGTCCAGAAAAAGCACTTCTAGGAATTCGTAGTCGTTTAGGCTTGTATTCAAACTTGCGACCAGCAAAGTTATTTACTGAATTAAAAGATGCGTCTCCTTTAAAACCAGAAATTGTTGAAGCGGGAATTGATTTTATGGTCGTTCGTGAACTGACTGGTGGAGTGTACTTCGGTGATCATGTTACAACAAGTGAAAATGATGTAGAAGTAGCTTACGATGTGATGAAGTATTCAGCTCCTGAAGTTATTCGTATTGCAAAAGTAGCTTTCGAAACTGCAATGGTACGTAATAAGAAGTTATGTTCTGTAGATAAGGCAAATGTTCTTGATTCATCAAAATTATGGCGTAAATACGTGCTTGAAGTAGCTAAGGACTACCCAGAAGTAGAACTTACACATATGTATGTAGATAATGCTGCGATGCAAATTTGTAAGGATCCAGCACAATTTGATGTAATCTTAACTGAAAATATGTTTGGTGATATCTTAAGTGATGAAGCAAGTATGATTACAGGAACCATTGGAACGATTCCATCAAGTTCATTAGGTGAAGGAACTCGTGGTATGTATGAACCTATTCACGGTTCTGCCCCTGATATTGCAGGTCAAAACAAAGCAAATCCAATTGGAACGATCTTATCTGTTGCTATGATGCTTAAATATTCATTCTTTATGGAAAAAGAAGCACAGGCAATTGAAACTGCAGTTCAAAAAGTGTTAGATGATGGATATCGTACAGGAGATATGATGGACAAACATACAACGCTAGTAGGCTGTAAAGAGATGGGAGATCTTATTGTAGCTGCAATAGCATAGATGTATGGAAAAAGTAAAAAAGGTTGAGCGTAGATTTGCAGAAGGATACTGCTTTAAGAAAATATTCTTTCTGTTTCTTATCGGATGCATTGTCGGAACGTATTATGAAGAAATTCTAATGCTGTTTGAAATGCATAAATGGGTGAATCGCAGTGGTTTGATTTATGGACCATTCAATCCAGTATATGGACTTGGATTTATCTTATTTGTTGTGTTGTTAGGGAAAAACTATAAAACACGCCCCTGGTATGTAAATTATCTACTTAGTTGTTTAGTTGGAGGTATTACAGAGTTTGGATTATCTTGGTTTGAAGAAGTAGCATTTCATGCAGAAAGTTGGGATTATACAGGGTATTTTCTAAATATCGGTGGACGAACAACCATTCCATTTATGTTGGTATGGGGACTTGGGGGTATGTTGATTTTGTATGTCATCTATCCGTGGTTATCTTCTTGGATTGAACGAATTCCAGTTCGTATAGGAAATCGTTTGTATCCGATTATCTTAATTTTTATGATTTTGAATATGTGTATATCTTATAGTGCACTATTTCGTTTAGGAATGCGCAATCAAGGAAAACCACCAATGACAATTGTTGGAGAAATGCTTGATACAGTATATCCAGATGAGTTTTTGCATAAAGCATATCCAAACCTTGTTGTAGAAAAGTAAATATAGTAAAGACATCATGTAGCGTGATGTCTTTTTATATGAGAAATTGTTGATATCAATTGTGAAGCGCAAAAAAAGAAGTATTCATCAATACAAATACTTCTTCTTATAAATCTTTATTTTTTTGCATGTGCTAAGCGATACATTACAATTTGAGGGTTAGCAAATACACGCATATCTACATTGCTTGTACCTAAACCGTTAGAAACATGAATCGTTGTTGTACCACGTGTGTGTTTACCTCTTTCATAAGTTTCTGCCCCTTCAATGCTTTTAAATGCACCAAGAATTGGAATTGAGATTTGACCACCATGTGAGTGTCCTGCAAATGCGATACTTACAACATTATCAGGTAACTGGGTATAAATATCTGGTGCATGTGTAAAGCTAACAACAAAACTATCTGCACTCACATTTGTAAATGCTGCTTGGATATTTGGTGAACCACCAAGTAATGAATCGATACCTACTAGGGTAATGCTACTAGTTGAACCATTATGAATCCGAGTGTTTCGATTTGTCATATCTTCAAAGCCAGCATCAAATAGTAAGTTTTGCACCATCGTTTTGGCATCTGTACGATCTAAAGGCATATCTGCTTCACCAAGTACATAAAACTTTCCAAGTGGCGCATCTAGTGAAGATAACAGTTCTTTTACTTTTGCAGTTTGTTCAGGTTGATCGATAAATGAAGCGGGATCACTAAATAAATCTCCACCAAATAAGATGACATCTGGTGCTGCTTTATTAATCTTGTCTATCATATCTTGTAGACGCTCTTCATCAACAAATTCACCATAATGGATATCACTAATGTAAGCTATATTTATTTCGTCCATATCTTCGGGTATCTTAGTAGATGTAATACTTTCATGTTGCACTTGATAGTTTTCAGGTGCAAAATACATGGAATAAAATAACACTCCTGCAAAAGCAATTACAATCACTAATAGGACGATTAGTACTTTTAATAAACGTTCTTTCATAGGCATTATTTTATCACACCGACACTCGAAGTGGAACTATTTATATTGAGATTGACCTAAGATTTGGTATAATGAGTTAGATGAAACTTAAAAGAGGTGTATTGGTACTCGTTTTATGTGCAATGTTTCTAGTGTGTTTTAGCTTATTGGATGATCATTATGACCCGTTTGCTAGATACAAAAGTTACTTTACAAAAGAAAACGAAGATATCATTCGACAAACAATCACAGATACAAATGATATTGATTATATTGTCCAACAAAAAATAAAACCAGAACAGTATATGGAATTCATTCAAGTTCCAGGATTTACTGTGAAAAATATACTATGTTATGAAGCTGCTAAAAATGTACAACCAGCAGATCCAACAGCGATTGTGAATTTTGTGAATACATATCGTCAAGATTATAGCGTTCGTGAATTTGAATTATTAGTCACAAACTATAGCTATGAAAGTCTAGCAAGTTATTTTGACAATGGATATTTGTATTTCAAAGATAGCAATCTTGTATTAGATGCAGCAGATCCTATGCTTCTATTGAAAGACAAACATATTGTGATTAACTATGTACCAAAGAATTTAGTTGGTGTTGATTTCTCAATTATTGGTTCAGCAAGTATTGTAGCTGGGGAAGAACAAGTTAAAGTGCGTGATGAAGTTATTGAACCCTTACGTGAAATGATGGCAGCATTTGTTAAAGCAGAACCAAGCAATGCAGGAAAACTATTACTTACAAGTGGATATGTATCGTATACAGATCAAATTGAGTTATGGAAAAATGCACAAATCCAATATGGAACAGTTGATTTTAAACGATATAGTGATTATCCAGGTCAAAGTGAAAGTCAATTAGGATTTACAATTACATTAAAGATTGTTGGAAAAGATAAATTAGAAGATATTGAAAGTTCTGAGGAATACAAATGGTTAGTTGAACATGCACACGAGTATGGATTTACTTTCCGTTATCCAAAGGATAAAGAAAGTATGACTGGTAAAGCCTACCAACCATTAACATTACGTTATGTTGGAAAGAGTAATGCTGAAGATCTTCATGATGCAAAAAAAGTCTTAGAAGAAATCAAAACAAAAGAGCTTGATTAGCCTTTTGTTTTTTCTTTGCCAAAAATCAAAAGATAACGAAGTATTATCGGAATTGTTTTTATAACGAGTCGAGCAAGTTTGTGGTATGATTAACAAGTATGGAGCGTGATATATATGAGCTGTGAAATTTTATTAATTGATGGAAATTCAATGTTATTTAGAGCCTACTATGCAACTTTGTATAGTGGAGCAAGAATGAGTACATCTAGTGGGGTCTCAACAAATGCAGTATATGGATTTGTGAACATGATCAATAAAGCAATTGCAACAATTGAACCTGACTATGTAATGGTTGCTTGGGATAGTGGGAAACCGACATTTAGACATGAAGCATATGAAGCATATAAAGGTACACGAAAAGAATTGGATCCTGAATTAAAGGTACAATTTCCAATTGTTCGTGAGTTTTTGGATGCATATGGAATTTTCCGTTATGAAGAAGATGGAATTGAAGCAGACGATATCATTGGTTCACTAGCAAAACATTATAAGGATCATAAAGTTGTAATTCTTACAAGTGATCAAGATTTACTACAATGTATTGATGATACAACATCTGTAATGCTTATGAAAAAAGGAATTACAGAGATGGAAGTAGTTGATACCAAAAAACTAGAAGAACTAAAACAAGTACGTCCAAAGCAAATCATCGATTTAAAAGGATTGATGGGGGATAGTGCAGACAATATTCCTGGAGTAAAAGGGGTTGGAGAAAAAACAGCCACAAAACTATTATTAGAATATGATTCACTTGAAGGTGTATACGATAATATTGACAAGATTAAGGGAAAACTAAAAGAAAAGCTAGAAATGGACAAAGATAATGCTTTTATGTCAAAACAACTAGCTACAATTAAAACAGATTGTACAGTACCTGTTGAACTGGATCAATTGAAGTATGAAGCAAATGTGCCAGCATTAAATGATTTCTACACGAAATATGAAATGCGCTCATTTATGAAAAACATTACAGTGAAACCAACAAAAACAAATATCGAAGTAAAAGAAGTTGAAGCATTACCAAAAGCACTAGTAAATGAAAAAGAAATTTACATGGTATTTGATTATGACAATCAACCATTTTATGATGCACAATTATATGGAGTGCTTGTTGCTAGTGATACAACAGCATATTATCTAGCCAAAGAATATATGTTAATGGATAGTGTACTAGCTACTTTGTTGACTAGTGATTTAACAAAGATCACCAACAACGCAAAAGAAGCGTATCATTTATTAGATCATGCAGGTTTATCCTACACAGATTTTAGTTTTGATGTACAAATTGCTGCATTTTTATGCGACAACTATATCAATGATGAAAAGCAGTTAGCATTTAAATACAATTATCAATTTGAAAAGACAAAAGATGATGTATATGGAAAATCAACATCACCAAAACTTGCAGATCCTGACCAACGTTTAACATATGTTGGAGATCAAATGTATATCGTGCAAGACTTGTATCCAAAACTAACTGAAGAATTAAAAGAAAAAGAGATGGACCATCTATTTATCGAAATGGAAATGCCATTGACACGTATTTTGTTTAACATGGAAAAGCAAGGTGTGCGCACATCACAAGATGTACTTGAAGAAATTCATGGAAAGACACAAGTGATTTTACAAGCATTAGAAAAAGAAATTCATACACTTGCAGGTGTCACATTTAATGTAAACTCACCAAAGCAACTTGCAGAGGTCTTATTTGATACTTTAGGTTTAAAAAGTAATAAGAAACGTAGTACAGCGATTGATGTGTTAGAGAAATTACGTCATACACATCCAATTATTGATAAATTAATTGAATATCGTAAATACCAAAAAATTGACTCAACTTATGCAGTAGGACTACAAAAACACATTCGTAAGGATGGAAAGATTCATACCTTATATCATCAAAGTTTAACGCAAACTGGACGCTTATCTTCAAGTAATCCAAACTTGCAAAACTTAAGTGTACGCGATGAAGAGTCACGTGAAGTACGTCGTGCCTTTATTCCTAGTGAAGGATGTATGTTATATGCAGCAGATTATAGTCAAATTGAACTTCGTGTACTTGCGCATATGGCAAATGAAAAACAAATGATTGATGCCTTTACACATGGTATTGATATTCATACAAAAACAGCGATGTTGATTTTCAATGTTGATAAAGATGAAGTGACTTCAGCAATGCGTCGTCAAGCAAAAACTGTTAACTTTGGAATGGTGTATGGACAAACGCAATACGGATTATCAAGTGAATTAAACATTGATATGAATACAGCGAAAGACTTTATGGATGGATATTTCCGTTCATATCCGCAAATTAAAGCATTCATGGATGAGACAATTGATTTTGCTAAAGAGCATGGATATGTAAAAACGATGTTTAATCGTCGTAGAATTATTAAAGAAATTAATGATAAAAACTATATGACACGTGAGTTTGGAAAACGTGCTGCTATGAATGCACCAATTCAAGGTAGTGCTGCAGATTTAATTAAACTTGCGATGATTCATGTGACAAAAGCTATGGAAGAAAAACAGTGTAAGAGTAAACTGATCTTACAAATTCATGATGAGTTAGTTTTTGATGTTCCAACAGATGAAATGGACATGATGGAACAACTTGTTAAAGATGCAATGGAACATGTTGCAAAACTACAAGTACCATTAGTTATTGATGCAAACTTTGCAGATAATTACTTAGATAGTAAATAGGAAGATAATATGCCAGAATTACCAGAAGTAGAAACGGTTCTAAGAACTTTAGAACATCAAATCAAAGGAAATGAAATCGTACATATTGAAGTACGTTATGCAAAAATGATCGATGCGATAGATGCACAAGAATTCACAAAGTTACTTGTGCATCAACATTTCATTGATTTTTCGCGTGTTGGAAAATATTTAATCTTTGGTATGAATGATGTAAATTTGGTAGTTCATTTACGGATGGAAGGAAAATTCTATATTTATCAAAAAGATGAAGATCCATATAGTAAGCATGCACATATTATTTTCATGCTTGATGATGGTAGAAAACTTGTCTACCATGATGTTCGTAAATTCGGTCGGATGTATGTATACGATAAAGATGTAATTCTTTATGAACAAAAAGCATTCCAGCATGTTGGTTATGATGCATTTGATTCACATGTTGATGCAAATTACTTATACCAACAAGCAAAGAGAAGAAAAACAACATTGAAACAGTTCCTACTTGATCAAAGTGTGATGGCAGGAGTAGGGAATATTTATGCAGATGAAATTGCTTTTCGATCAAAACTTCATCCAGAAACGAAAATCTATCATCTAACAAAAAAAGATTTCGAAATGATTTTAGAAAATACACGTATTATTTTACAAGGTGCCATTAAAGCTGGAGGAACGACGATTCGTTCGTATACATCTTCTTTAGGCGTAGATGGGAAATTCCAATTACAATTAAAAGTCCATATGAAAAAAGGGGAAGCTTGCCCAACTTGTGGAAATTCGATTGATAAAATTGTAGTTGGTGGTAGGGGGACGTATGTATGTCGTACGTGTCAAAAACGCAAATGAGAAAAGTTGTCATTAGTGGAACCATTGGTTCAGGAAAAACGTATATTTCCAATATATTGAAAGAGCGAGGTGTGCCTGTGCTTTGTCTAGATGAAGTGGCTGCACATATTCGTGATACACAAGCAAAAGCTGAAATTGTTGAAGCTTTTGGGCAAGACATTCTAACAAATGATGAAATTGATCGAAAAAAATTAGGAAACATTGTGTTTGCTAGCAAACAAGCAAAAAGACAATTGGAAAGTTTCATTCATCCAAAAGTATTAGTTGAAATGCAAGCATTCTTTAAAAAACATACACATGCACCTATTTGTGTAGTTGAAGTAGCAAATGTCCATGAATTTGGTTGGGAAGTCTATTTTGATGAAGTATGGATTGTGACTTGTGATGATGCAGTTGCTATTGAACGATTGATGAAACAAAGAGGATATTCAAAAGAATATGCAAATACAGTATTGAGTGCACAAAAGAAGTTTATGCCCAATACTCAACAAGTAAGTGCATATATATACAACAATCCAGGTGATGATGTATTTTGTCAATTGGATGAATTATTAGAAAGTAGAGGTAGTTATGACATTACGTGAAGATAGTAAATTGCAAATCGAGATCCATGGCAAAATCGAACGACGTGATTACCATGTTTTAACTATGCTTTATTATCCTTTGATTCATGAAAGCGCGTATTTGTTGTATGAAATGATGGCAGCTTTAGCTGATGAAAAGATGAGTTTTGATAATCATTTAATCTTAGTTAAAGTAAGTGGTTTAAGCATTGAAGTTATTGAGCGTGAACGTAAAGTACTTGAAAAATATCAATTACTAAAAACATACTATTCGCAAAAACTAGATCGATACATTTATGAACTATATCCACCAAAAAAACCAACAGAGTTTTTGGAACATGAAGTATTTGGACGTATGTATCTAGATTTACTAGGAGAACAAGTCTTTCGCTTTCAAAAACAAGCCTTCTTACAAGAAAGCTTACGTAAGCAAGAATATGAAGATATCTCTGAATGTATTAGTGATGTAATTCGAGAAGGTTGGAATGAACACTTTGAAAATACCTTTAGTCAAATGCAAGAAGAAATTCAAGAACAACGGGATGGCAGTGAAATTATCTTCAACTATGATGCATTCTTGTTGAATTTTAAAAATGTATGGCCACCAAAGAAGCGTTCTGCTAAACTATTAAAGGAAATTGGACGTGTTGCTACACTATATGGAATTCATCCGCAAACGATGCGTGGAATCGTCTCACGTTCACTTGATAAAGATGGAAACCTTGATGTAGAAGCGATGCGTAAGCGTGCTGCAAATAGTAAAGCAAAATACGAAACAGATGAGGTAAACATCTACAAGTGGCCACCTGTTCGATTCCTACAAAATAAACAAAAGGGTGTTGAGGTAAGTCGTTATGATCGTGAAACGATTCGTATTTTATTAGAAGAGTATAAATTACACCCAGAGGTTGTTAATGTGCTTATCGATTATGTGTTGCAAAAAGCAAATCAGAGATTCCCACGGAATTTCGTAGAGAGTGTTGCTGGTTCTTGGTTACGTAGTAATATTGAAACCTACGAACAAGCAGTTGCATATATGCATAATCCAACAAAAACAACTAAAGATGAAAAAGTATTAATCTCATATGATGAGGAAGATACAATGAGTGAAGATGAACGTCAACGCTTGATTGAAGAAATACGACAAAGGAGGTTAGCAAATGGAGAAAGTTAGTTTTCAATTAAAAGAAGATGAACTACAACGCAAAGAACGTGAGTTTCTAGCACAAAGTTTAATTAAAGATGAACGAATTCAACGCTTTCTTGCAACATATAAAGTCGACTATGAGTTTGTTTTACAAAATGCATATACACTAAAAGATTATGTTGCTCGACTTGACCAATGTCGTGATTGTGTAGGCTTAAGTCACTGTAAACAGCCAAATACAGGCTATTTGCTTGAAGTAAGTGCAAATGATGGTATATTAGACTATGAGTATGTAGCATGTCGTTATGAAAGCAAAATTGAACGTCAAACTGCACACCAAAACAAGTTAATTTACAATGATATGTCAATTGAACAAATGGGATATCGTTTTACCAATATCGATATTGCAAACGAAAGTGGACCATATTTAGCAGTTGCTAATTATGTCGAACGTCGAAGCACGATCAGTGATCCACAAGGATTTTATCTAAGTGGTTTACCAGGTGTTGGAAAAACCTATTTGATGTGTTGTTTTATCAATGAAATGGCAACTAGAGGAAAGCGCTGTGCATTTGTGCATGTGCCAACACTGATTGCGAATTTAAAAACATTGATGAATACACCGCATGGATATGGACATGTGATTGAGAAATTAAAAAAAGTAGAGGTCTTAGCACTTGATGATATTGCTGGAGAAAGTGCATCATCTTGGTCGCGAGACGATATCCTGTTGCCAATATTAAATGAGCGAATGGAAGCACATCGCTTAACGATATTCACAAGTAATTGTGCGATGGATAAACTCGAAGAATTCTATAGTTTAGGTAAGAAATCAGTCAATAATGAGCTCGGTGCTTTGCGAATTAGTGAGCGAATTAAGATGTTGGCTGAGGAAAAAGTCGTGAAAGGTAAAAATCGCCGATAGATACACTAGATATTATTGAAGATAAGTGGTATATTAGTAGTGATTTTTAATCAGTGGGGAGTGCAATTATGGTAAAAAGAATTGGCGTACTCACATCTGGTGGTGATGCACCAGGAATGAATGCTGCGATTCGTGCAGTCACAAGAGTTGCAACGAATATCGGTATTGAAGTCTACGGAATTTATGATGGATACCGCGGAATGGTGGAAGGAAAAATCCAACCACTTACACGTCGTGATGTATCTGACATACTTGACCGTGGAGGAACAATGCTGGGGTCTGCAAGACTTCCTGAGTTCAAAAGCCTCGAAGTGAGAGAAAAAGCTGTCGAGCAGCTTAAAAAATTCGGAATTGAAGCAGTAGTTGTCATCGGTGGGGATGGTAGTTACAGAGGAGCTTTAGCCTTGACCGAAATGGGTATTAACTGTATCGGTCTACCTGGGACAATCGACAATGATATTTCCAGTACGGATGAAACCATCGGGTTTAATACCGCACTAACGACCATTGTTGATGCCGTCGATAAGTTACGTGACACATCAAGTTCACACCATCGTTGTTCTGTTGTCGAAGTTATGGGAAACCGTTGTGGTGACCTTGCATTATTTGCAGGGATTTCTACAGGTGCGGAAATTGTCATAACTAGTGAAACAGGATTTGATGAAGGTGAAGTGTTAGACCGCTTGCGTGAGTTTGATGTTGTGAAGAAGAAAAACCATGCATTGGTAATTATCTCTGAGAAAATTACAGATGTAGAAGTTTTTGCGCGTAAGGTCTCACAACATACCGGATTTTCTGGTAGGGCAACTATTCTTGGGCACGTTCAACGTGGAGGATCTCCTGTACCTGCTGATCGTATTTTAGCATCTCGCATGGGTGAGAAAGCTGTCGATCTACTGATGCAAGGTATTGGTGGTCAGTGCGTTGGGACGCAATCAGGTAATATTGTTGGTGTACCGATTGAAGAAGCACTTAACATGCCAGCAAAATCAAGAAAAGAATTACAAAATTTATTCGATCGTTTAGTATAAGGTGAGGTAAGAAAAAATGAAAAAGACGAAAATTATTTGTACGATTGGACCGGCTACAGAAAGTCCAGAAATGCTTAAAAAACTAGTAGAGACAGGAATGAACATTTCACGTTTAAACTTCTCTCATGGTGATTATGAAGAACACGGAAACAGAATTAAAAACATCCGTAAAGTAAACGAAGAATTAGATTCAAATATCGGAATCTTATTGGATACAAAAGGACCAGAAATTCGTTTAGGAGATTTCAAAAATGGTCAAGAAAGCTACAAAGCAGGAGATATCGTAACACTTGTTCGTGAACCGATTTTAGGAACACACGACCGTGTACATGTACAATGTCCAGAAGTATTTGATGATGTTCAAGAAGGTGGAACATTCTTAATCGATGATGGAAAAGTACGTTTAACAATTCTTGAAAAAAAAGATGGAGAATTGGTTTGTCGTGTAGAAAACCCTGGAGTACTTAAAAGCAAAAAAGGATGTAACGTTCCAAATGTTAAATTAAGTATGCCATTCGTATCTGAAAAAGATGCTAACGACATTCGTTTTGGATGTAAAAACAAAGTGGATTACATTGCTGCATCATTTACACGTCGTAAAGATGACATCATGGACATCCGTAAAATCTTAAAAGAAGAAGGTCAAGAAGACATTCATATTATTGCTAAGATTGAAAACCAAGAAGGATATGACAACTTGGATGAAATCTTACAAGTTGCTGATGGAATCATGGTTGCTCGTGGTGACCTTGGAGTCGATGTAAGCTTTGAGAAAGTTCCTATTTACCAAAAAGAAATGATTAAAAGAGCAAACGCATACGGAAAACCAGTTGTTACTGCAACACACATGTTAGAATCAATGCAACAAAATCCACGTCCAACACGTGCTGAAGCAAGTGATGTTGCCAATGCTGTATTGGATGGAACTGATGCAATTATGCTTTCAGGAGAAAGTGCTGTTGGTATGTACCCAATTGAAGCTGTACAAACAATGGTTACAATTTCTGAAGGTATGGAAGCAATTTTACCTTACCGTGAAAAATTACGTACTTCAATTAGTACTTCTAAACGTACAAAATCTGATGCTATTGGTATTGCCGTAGCAGATACAGTACTTGCAATGGATATTGCAGCAATCGTATGTTTCACATCAAGTGGAACAAGTGCTAGACGTATTTCTAAATTCCGTCCAGATTGCCCAATTTTAGCTGCAACATTCGACGAAAGAACTCGTCATGCATTAACAATCAACTGGGGTGTAAACGCTATGGTTGTTGATAAAGTAAATAACTTAGATAACGAATCAGAATTAGCAAGTGATGTTGCTAAAGAATTCGGATGCAAAAAAGGTGATACAATCATCGTTGTTGCTGGATATCCACATGGATCAGGAGCAACAAACTCAATGCGTATTATCGAAGTTGAATAATTCATTTTAATTGAATGAGGACTCTATAATGGGTTCTCATTTTTTTTACACTCTTCGTGTGCGTCATACTTGATAGTATATATATAAAGTGTTTTAATTAAGATAACATATAGGAGGAACGGAAATATGAAAATAGCAGAAATGTCTGATCTTAAAAAGTTGAAAGGAACCAAAACGGAAGAAAACTTACAAACAGCGTTTGCAGGGGAATCTAAAGCATCAATTAAATATACATTCTATGCTTCAAAAGCAAAGAGTGATGGATATGTGCAAATTCAAAATATCTTTAATGAAACTGCACACAATGAACATGAACATGCGAAAGTTTGGTTTAAAATGTTACATGATGGTGCTGTAAAAGATACAGCATGGAACTTGAAAGATGCTGCCGCTGGTGAAAACTACGAGTGGACAGACATGTATAAAGGATTTGCCGAAACAGCAGATGCGGAAGGATTGCACCAAATCGCTGAACGATTTAGAAGTGTTGGTGACATTGAAAAACGTCACGAAGAACGTTACTTAGAGTTACTTAAAAATGTAGAAGAAAACACAGTATTCAGTAAATCTGAAGAAAAAGTTTGGATTTGTACAAACTGTGGACATATTACAGTTGGAAAAGAAGCTCCAGAAATTTGCCCAACATGTGATCACCCACGTGCTCACTACGAAATTTTTGAAGAAGAATTCTAAGCTAGTACAACAATAAAGCGACACGATGTCGCTTTTTTTAAATATGGCTCAACTATGGTTGTATAAAAACTGGGAAGGGGTATAATATATTTTATGAAACATAAATTATATAAGATTGTGACTATGTCTGGACTATCTCCAACAAAGAAAATTGCAATTAGTTTCTTTGTGGTTATTTTCATAGGCGCATGTTTATTAACACTGCCAATTGCAAATCAACCAGGTACAAGTATTACTTTCATTGATGCACTTTTTACTGCAACAAGTGCAGTTTGTGTAACTGGTTTAGTTGTCTATTTTCCAGCCGTACAGTTAACGGTATTTGGACAAGTTGTACTTATGCTACTCATTCAAATTGGTGGTTTAGGATTAATGACTTTAGTTGCAACTATTCATTTAGGATTAAAGAATCGCTTGTCAGTACAAAACAAAGTCGCAATGAGAGAAGCACTTGGTCAAAAACAAGTCGTAAACTACAAAGCATATCTATTTCGTATTGTGAAATATACATTTAGTTTTGAACTTGTTGGTGCTTTACTACTTGCATTTGTGTTTGTTCCTGAACAAGGAATTGTACGAGGTTTATTTTGGTCTATATTCACAGCTATCTCAGCTTTCTGTAATGCAGGATTTGACCTTGTAGGAACTGTCAATTTAGCACCATATGTAAGTCAACCATTAGTCAATCTTGTTGTTATGGGACTTATTATTAGTGGGGGACTTGGTTTTATCGTGTACTTTGATGTTCGTGATAAAATGCATTTGCTAACAAAACAACATATTCCATTTAAACAATTCATAAAGCGTTTAAATCTACAAACAAAACTTGTTTTTATTATGACAATTATCTTAATTTTTGTGCCTGCACTATTTATTTTCATTAATGAATACAACAATCCAAATACACTAGGAGCACTTAGTTTTGATGGAAAGATATCTGCTTCGTTATTTAACTCAGTTACACTACGTACGGCAGGTTTTTCAACGATTGATTATACTAAAATCTATGAACCAACCGCATTTATGATGATTGTGACAATGTTTATCGGAGGATCTCCTGGAGGTACTGCCGGTGGTATTAAAACGACAACGTTTGCAGTTATTGCAATCTTTGTTATTCGCAGTTTAAGAGGACATACAAAAACAAGTGTCTTCCATCGAACACTTTCCTTACAAACGGTTGCCAGTGCACTAAATGTATTCACACTTAATTTCTTATTTCTTTTTACTGGGATAATGATATTATCATCAGCAACCGATTTTAGTTTACTAGCCATTATGTTTGAAGCAGTATCTGCAATGGCAACAGTGGGCTTGAGTTTAGGAATTACAGCAAGTTTACCAATTTTAGGAAAACTGATAATTATTACTTTGATGTATGTAGGTAGAATTGGTATTATCACATTCTTGTCTTCTATTATTAGAGAAGATAAACATAAAGATATCGAATACGCTGAAGGGCGTTTGATGATCGGATAGGAGCTATATGGAAAAGAAAATTAAACAAGTAGCAGTATTAGGACTTGGTGTCTTTGGATCGACTGTCGCAAAAACGTTAAGTAATCACGGAATTGAAGTTATTGCAATTGATCGTGACCAGGAAGCAGTTGAACGACTTGAAGACATTGTCTCAGTTGCAATTCGTGAAGATATTACAGATTTAGATGCACTTACAGCTGCAGGAGTAGCAGATTGCGATGTAGCAGTAATTGCTGTTGGTACACAACTAGAAGTAAGCGTTATGAGCTTATTAAACTGTTTAGAACTTGGTGTGCCTCAGGTAATAGCAAAAGCAAAAAATAAACGCTTTGAAATGGTGTTACGCAAAGTAGGTGCACATAAAGTTATTCGCCCAGAAAAAGCGATGGGGACACTTACTGCAAACTTACTCATCAATAATGATATCGTCAATCAAATTAGTCTTGATGAAGAATATTCAATCGTTGAAATCAAAGTACCAAATCACTGGGTTGGTAAGTCATTAGTTGATTTAGATTTACGCAACAAACTAGGTGTTAATGTACTAGGAATTCGTAAGTTTCATGAAAAACTAAACATTACACCAGATCCTTCATATATTCTTGAAGCTGATGATCGACTTGTTGTGATTGCACACATTAATGTGATTCAAAATTTAGATTTAATTTAAGAAGTCATTTGACTTCTTTTATTGTACAAAAAAAGCAACCTTTCGGTTGCTTAGAAATGCATTTCTGTTTGTTCAACTTGAACTTCATTAACGCCTTCAACTTCGTCTTTTAGCATTGCTTCAATACCAAATGTAATTGTATCATCAAGGGCTAAACAGTCCATACAAGCACCTGACATTTTGACATATACTACGCCGTCTTCAAATTTCGAAAATTCAACGTCTCCACCATCTCTTTGGATGTAAGGACGCATTTTATTGATAACAGCAATAATCTCTTCTTCTTTTTTAGTTGCCATACTATACACCTCTTTATCTACTGAGATGTATTATAGCATGTTTTATAAAAAATAATAGAGGTTTGCTTTCTATTCCTTATTTTTTTGTGAGTTGTTTGTGATATAATGTTTCTCATAGGAGGTAACGCTATTGTATCAAGTAGGAGATGTAGTTGAAGGGGTAATCACAGGAATTCAACCATATGGGGCATTTGTAAGAATTGATGACAATCACAATGGTCTACTTCATATATCTGAAGTTTCAGACGATTATATTCACGATATTCGTCAGTATTTACAAATGGAAGAAATACTACAGGTGAAGATTCTTGACTTAGGAGAGGATGATCACCATTTTAAACTATCCTTAAAGGCTTTGCGCAAAGAAGGAGGACGATATCGTCGTTCGAATGTGCAAAAACTTTTACCGGAACATAAATTAGGTTTTCGTACATTGGAAGAAAAACTTCCTATTTGGATCAAAGAAACGTTACAGGAGGAAAATGATGATTAAATTAAACACAGACCACGCGTTTTTAAATGAAGATATTGCTTCATACCAAGGACAAGTGAATGAACTTCATGATGCAATCATGAACAAAACAGCAAAAGGAAATGACTTTTTAGGATGGGTTGACTGGTGCAACAACTATGATAAAGACGAATTCGCTCGCATCAAAAAAGATGCAGCATATGTTCGTGAAAACTGTGAAGTTTACTTAGTTTGTGGTATTGGTGGTTCATACTTAGGAGCACGTGCTGCAATCGAAATGATTAACGGATTATATGGTAAAGATAAATATAAACCTGAAATTATTTTCTGTGGAAACACATTCTCAAGTACATATACAAAACAAGTGTTAGACTATATTGCTGATAAAGAAGTAATGATTAACGTTATTTCTAAATCAGGAACAACAACTGAAACATCATTAGCGTTCCGTTTATTTAAACAATTTATCGAAAAGAAATACGGAAAAGATGAAGCAAAAAAACGTATCATTGCGACAACAGATGGAACAAAAGGTACACTATTTGATTTAGCAACAAAAGAAGGTTACACGAAATACGTAATTCCTAATGATATCGGAGGACGTTTCTCAGTAATTACACCTGTTGGATTATTACCAATTGCTGTTGCTGGAATTGATATCGATGCATTAATGCAAGGGGTAACTGATGCATTTAATGACTTTGATACAGCAGATTTATCAAAGAATCCTGCATATGCGTATGCAGTAGCTCGTCGTATTCTACAAAACCAAGGTAAAAATGTCGAAATGTTTATTACTTACGACTTACAAACAACGATGTTAGCTGAATGGTGGAAACAACTGTTCGGTGAATCAGAAGGCAAGAACGGAAAAGGTATTTTCCCAGCTGCTGGAACATTCTCAACAGATTTACACTCAATGGGGCAATTTGTTCAAGATGGATTGAAGATTGTATTTGAAACATTAGTTTTATTTAAAAATCCAACTGAAGATGTTATTTTCCCTGAAGATGCAGATAACTTAGATAACATGAACTATCTTGCTGGAAAATCTCTTGATTGGGTAAATAAAATGGCAATGCAAGGTACACTTGAAGCACACGAAGTTGAAGGAAATGTTCCTAACTTATTAATCGAAGTTGAAGATATGAGTTCACACTCATTTGGATACCTTGTATACTTCTTCTTTAGAGCAGTTGCAATGTCTGTGTTGATGTTAGATGAAAACCCATTTGATCAACCAGGGGTTGAAGTATATAAGAAAAACATGTTTAGACTATTAGGAAAAAAATAGTGCAAGAAAAACTGTTTCAACTTGTATGTCCTACATGTAAACAGGAATTTTACATAAAGCGTGATACGATCATCAATCATGAAATCGATGAAAATCTTGTACCTTTAGTAACAAATCGAAGCTTATTTGTCCATACATGTGAAAATTGTAAAACAACCTTTCCATTAGATTATCCAGTATTGTATTATTTTCCTAAACAACGGATGTATATTGGATATCAATTAAAGGGTGAGGGAAGTATTACTTCAACATACATAGAAGCAAGTACAATGGATATGTTTGTTGAATATGTACATATACTACAAGATGGAATTGACTTAGAAGCAATATTACCATTAAAGGATGGAGTGCTTAAAGGCTATACATATGATGGCAAAGATGATCATCAACTGTTCTTTCGTAAAGAAGAACAACTTATATGTTTGAAAAGGCGGGATTAATTTCTCGCTTTTTTAGTGCAAATACTTGAAATACTTGAAAAACAGTATATAATGAACATATGAACAAACGTTCATATGAGGTAAGAGATGGAAAATAGAAAAGCAGATGAATGTCAACATACACAATTTCAAAGAGTCGATGAATTAGATGCTGTAGAAGCAGAAGAACTTGCTATCTTTTTTAAGATGTATGCAGATGCAACAAGACTAAAGATTTTACATGTTTTATTCAAAGGTGAGATGTGTGTGCAATGTATTGCCGATGAATTAGAAATGTCGCAAAGTGCAATATCACATCAACTTGCAATTTTAAAAAGAAATCGAATCATTAAATCGCGTAGAGATAAGAAAAACATGTTTTATTCATTAGATGATCGACACATTGAACTTATCTTTAATGCAGCATATGAACATATGAAGGAGTAGAATTATGAAACATTTACATGTACATCATCATGATCACAAGCCAGATGGATCTTGTTGCAATCATGATACAAGCATTACAAAAGAATCACACGAAACACATGAACATGAACACCATCATGAAGCATCGTGTCAGTGTGCAGCATCTTCTTCAAGTGAGGAAGATGATATCGGCGATATAGATGCCAAGTATAAATTTAAACTTACGGGTCTGGATTGCGGAAACTGTGCACAAAAAGTTGAAGATCGTTTAAATAAAGCAGACTTTATTGAACATGCAAAAATTAACTTTACTCATGGATTAGCCTATATTGAACCAAAAGGTAAATTAAGTCAAAACGATGTCCTTACACGTAGTAATGTGCTGATCGATCAAGTAGAACCAGGGGCTAAATTACTTGGTGAAGAAGAACAAGCACCTGAACAGTCCAATCGAGAACGAAACGAATTGATTTTAAGTATTATCTTATTCTTTGTTGGAGTCATTATCGAGAAAACTACAAATATACATCCATTCTTTATTTACGTGATTCCATATATCTTTGCTGGATATCATGTAATTTATAAAAGTTTTAAGAATATTCAACATGGAGAAATCTTTGATGAACATTTCTTAATGACAATTGCAACATTAGGAGCATTTGTAGTCTCATCTTATGAAGAAGCTGTTGCTGTTATGGTCTTCTACAATATCGGGGAGTATTTCCAAGATTTAGCAGTCGACCGAACAAGAAAGTCAATTACAGGATTGATGGATTTACAAGCAGAGTACGCAAATCTTGTACAACCAGATAAATCGTATAAACAAGTGGATCCAAAAACATTAAAAATTAATGATGTAATTGCAATTAAAGCAGGAGAAAAAGTACCTGTTGATGCAATTGTAATCGATGGTAGCTCATCACTTGATTTAAGTGCATTAAATGGGGAAGTAAAACTCAAAGATGTACATCAAAATGATGAAGTGCTAGCTGGATCATTAAATACATCAGGACTAATTACATGTAAAGTAACACGCGTTTATAAAGATTCTACAGTGTCTAAAATTCTAGACCTTGTAGAACACGCAAGTAATAAAAAAGCACCTACAGAAACCTTTATTACAAAGTTTGCGAAGGTGTATACACCAATCGTTGTTGGGTTGGCTTTATTATTAGTTATTATCCCAACGATCTTTGTTGGTGATTTCTATACATGGTTATATCGTGCATGTACATTCCTAGTTATCTCTTGTCCGTGTGCACTTGTTGTTTCTGTACCGTTAGGATTCTATGCAGGTATTGGTAGTGCAAGTCGCATTGGTGCATTAGTTAAAGGTGGTAACTATTTAGAATTACTTGAACATGTTGATACCATTGTCATGGATAAAACAGGAACTATTACAAAAGGGGAATTTGCTGTTGAAAGTATTACTGGAGCTGAGCAAACACTAGAACTTGCTGCTTATGCAGAAAGTTATTCAAATCACCCAATTGCAAAAAGCATCGCTGCTGCATATACAGGTACGATTGATGCAACACGACTTAGTAGTTATCAAGAGATTGCAGGATATGGTATTGCAGTTTCACTTGATGATAAGCCACTATTCGTTGGTAATCAAAAGCTGATGGATAAAGAGCAAATTAGCTATACAGCTAACCAAAGTCTAGGAACCGTGCTCTATGTCGCTTATAACGGTCAATACGTAGGTTCTGTCGTAATTGGTGACCAAGTGAAAGAGTCAAGTAAACAAGCAATTGCAGATATGCATACTCTTGGAGTAACAAATACTGTTATGTTAACTGGTGACCAAAAAGAAATTGCGAATGCGATTGGTAAAGAAGTTGGTATTGAAAATATACATGCTGAACTATTACCACAAGATAAGGTTCGTATTCTTGAGTCTTACTTAGATAAAGAAAACCATGCAGTTGCCTTTGTTGGTGATGGAATTAATGATGCACCAGCTTTAATGAGAGCTGATGTTGGTATCTCAATGGGTGGTGTAGGTAGTGATGTAGCAATTGAGGCAAGTGATATTGTCTTAATGAGTGATGATTTGCTACTCATCCCAAAAACGATGAAAATCGCTAGAAAAACAAAACAAATTGTAATTCAAAATGTTGTGATGGCATTAGGAATTAAAAGCATTGTATTAATCTTATCTGCATTTGGTATTACCAATATGTGGGCAGGAGTATTTGCAGATGTTGGGGTAACCTTACTTGCTGTATTAAATGCAATGCGTATGCTTTACTACTATAAAAAAGTATAAAAAAGTATAAAAAAGAAAACCAATTGGATGTCATTGTCCAATTGGTTTTTGTTTATTATTGTCCAGTTGATGGAGCTGAAGGATCCGTACTTGGATCACTTGTTCCTGGCTCGCTAGGAGTTTCTCCACCAGAAGGAGGATTTGTTCCATCTCCTGGATTGCTACCAGGAGTATCACTACCACCAGTACTTCCAGATCCAGTTCCTGTATCACCACCACTTGATCCGTTATCTGTATCATTATCAACAGGTGTTTCAGGTACTGTAGGTTCTTCTACAGGTGGGACATATGCAGGTTCATCATAATCTGTATCATAATCACCGCCACCTTTCTCGCTAGAGAAATCATCACCAACAAACATTCCTGTTGCTGGGCGTTGGTATGGAGGTAACTGTCCATATAAATCTTCTAAATCAAAGCTGAAATCTTTGAAGTTTGTCGGATTAATAATCATTTGGTAACGATAATATAACATCTCCATATCTGTTAAAGATAAGATGTAAACTGATAATGGCATACTACCACCAGCGTATGGGATAGGGATATTGTCATTTTTTCCGCTATCTAAAGATGTACTACCAAATGTCCATGGTTCTAAGTGCTCAATTTCATAATTCACAAAGTCTGATAGTTGTTCATAACTCATATCTGTTTCAATGTATTTCGTTGCGGTTTCCATTAGGGAAGGAACAGCTGTAACACCTTGCGCAGTCGTTAATTTGCTAATCATCGCCTTAATAATATCCTGTTGTGCTCTTGTACGCCCAACATCACCTTCTGGTTGATCATGACGGTTACGTGCATATGCTAAGGCTTGTTCACCATTAAGTGTTTGTAATCCTTTCTTTAGGACAATCAAATCACCATCTTCAAAACTACGTTGACTATTTTGTTCAGTGAAATCCATAGCAACATCAACTTCAACTCCACCCATAGCATCTACAATTTCAACTACTGATGTGAAGTTAACTTGTACATAGAAATCAATTTCAAAGCCACTAATTGCAGCAATCGAATCCATAATATTTTCAACACCATGGTTTCCTAGGTGTGTTAATTTATCATTAATCCCACCTAAAGCTAGGTTAGGGATATATGAATCACGAGGGAAACTTACCATTTCCATGTGGTTTGTAATTGGATTCACAATAAGAATCATGTTTACATCACTACGTTGACTTGCTTCACCAGTATCTGATGTATCAATACCACTTAATAAAATTGTGAATGGTTCTTTCGTTAAATCTTTTCCAGAGTTTTTTGATGCAGTTTGTTGCACTTTACGTTGGAATGTTGCGATTTCTTTTGTATTTGAAGTAAATCCTTCAATGTGGTCTTCTACCGTACTAATGCTTGATTTTGTAATGATTAAGGCATCAATTTCATCATTTAATAATGAGTTACCTAAATCTGTATAGTTACTTTGATCTGTATAAGTAACATTTGCTACTGAAGCATTGATTTCTTTTTTTGCATATTTTGCATTGTCTTCATCTGTTGAGTTTTGAAAACCAACAGTTGCATCTTCTAGATCTTTTAATTCATTTATATCACTATCGGCTTTTGCAAGTACCGATATCGTAATGTATTTATCTTTTGAAGGATCTGTAATTGAGCGAATTGTATGATTTCCTTTATATGCATATAAGGAAACAAATCCATATATGATTGTAATCAAAATAACGATGACACGTCGTATCCATGTTCCTTTTATTTGAAAACGTTTGAATGTTAATGCAAGTAAGATTAAAAATACAATTGCTGTAATTGCGATTACCGCAATACGGTATTTCATTGGTAAAACACGCACTTGGTAAGCAAAGTATCCAGCACAAACAAGTGCAATACCTAGTAAAATTATTAATAGAAAGTCAAACTTACGCGACTGTATAAATTTTTTCATAAATAACCTCTTTTTCAACTAATTATAGTATAGAAAGGCAGGTAGTGTAAAGTGAAATTGTGATGAAGAAATGTATCGTTAGCAAGAGGTTTCATGATTCGTATAAAAAAAGGATGGAAACCCATCCCGTTTTTACTGAATTATGGTGCTAGTACAATATCATTACTTTCTTCATATGTACTATATTCGTTATACATATCATCTAAATCAAAATGAAATTCACTCAAGCGATTTCTTTCTTTCATAAGGTGATACATAGCGTTTACTTTTTCAATATCTGATTTTGATAAATAATAGACACTTGAATATACACTTGGCATAGATGCAGTTGGTTCAGAACCTTGCATTCCTTTATCTAAACTTAATGATTTGAATTCCCATGAAGGCATATTATCAACTTGTTGTTTCACAAAACTTGTTAATTGGCTTTCAGAGAAGTTCATAATGACATAGTTACTCATTAATTTCATCACATCATCTACTTTGGTAATTCCATCAGGAGATAATACGCGTTTAACCAATCCCTTCATAACTTCAATTTGTGCTTGATTACGTCCAAGGTCTTGGTTTTCGTATGAATGACGGTGTCTTGCATAGGCAAGTGCTTGTTTTCCGTTTAGTGTTTGTTGTCCAGCATCTAAGTAAATAAGATCCTCTTCAGCAAAACTACGATATTCATCTTGTTCCACGATTGGCTGTAATACATTAACTGGAATTCCATCCAATGTATCAACAATTTCAATAAGTGAAGAAAATGACACTTTCACATAGAAATCAATTTTAATATCAAATGCTTTTTCAATTGCAACTTTTGTGTTTTCCACTCCATCATTTCCTGTATGTGTAAGTTTATCGCTTACATTACCATATGCAGGGTTTGGGATAAACGAATCACGAGGAATCGAAATCGTTTGAATAATATGATTTACTGGATCAATAATCAAAATCATATTGGTATCACTTAGTGAGTGACTTGTTGGTGCTTCAATTTGATCACTTGCACTAACTAAAACGGTAAATACTTCTTTTGTGATATCAATATCGTTACCCTTGATATTGTTTTTAATTGTAAATGAATACGTATCAACGACATTGCTAATCTCATATAAGTTTCTATAATCTTCAGGAAGATTGGCTTTTTGACTTTGATCAACTACGATTGCATCAACATATTCTTGTGTATAATCACTATACATCGTCATATAGTTATCGTAATTTAGTGTTCCATAATCACTAAGCTTACTTGATAATGTTTCTTTTGCTTTATCTGTAGCTTCAGTTGAACCATTTGTAGGAAATCCAATGACATAGCCATCTAAATCTTCAAGTGTTTGTAAGTTATTTGTACTTTCTTTTAAGGTAAGTACATCATAATGAATCGTTGTTTCCGAATTATCCATAGAACTTGCAAATGCTTCATATCCACTTGTAATATCTTTTGTATAAAAATTAGCGAGTCCAAGTAAAATCACCATCAACAATAAAAAGACACGACGGATATTTTCAATAATCTTACCTTTGATTTTAAAAAGTAAAAGGATAACTACAAATACAAATGCAAATAATCCTATCGCATATAAGTAATACTTGTCGCTATATTTATGAATAAATAGCACGAGTAAAATACTTAAGATAGGGAATAGTATCATATTTATTAGGTCAAGAATTCGACCATAACGTATGTTTCTTGTTTTCTTATTTTTTTTCACTGGCACACCTCGTAACGATTATATATCATATTGAATAAAAAATCTTGTAGTTTTAACAAAAATGATGTGTGATTTTGTAGTATAATGTTTGCAGCGAGGTAAAAACTTTGAATATATTAGATGGATTAAATGCAAAACAAAAGGAAGCAGTAACCACAATTGATTCACATTTGCGAATCGTTGCTGGAGCGGGAAGTGGGAAGACACGTGTAATTACAACACGTATTGCCTATTTAATTATGGAGAAGCATGTAGCACCATATCGCATACTTGCAATCACCTTTACAAACAAAGCTGCAAATGAGATGAAAGAACGTGTAGAAGGAATTCTAGGCGTGAAAAACAGTGGTGTTTTACTATCCACCATTCATAGTTTATGTGTACGGATTTTACGCGAAGAAATCCGTTATTTTGACTATCCGAGAAATTTTGTCATCTTAGATAGTGATGATCAAAAGTCAATTTTACGTGATATTTATAAAAAACATGAAATTGAATTAAAAAGTGCACCTTATGCACAAACATTGTCATATATCAGTAATAATAAAACAAGTTTTGTGAGTGCTGGTAAAGCATATGACATGGCAAATTATGAACATGAAAAACGTTTAGCTACAATTTATGTAGACTACGAAAAGAAACTACAAGATATGCAAGCACTAGATTTTGATGATTTATTACTTTTCGTATATCGATTGTTTAAGGAAAATGTCGAAGTGCGTGAAAAATGGCAAGGACGCTATGATTACATTCATGTTGATGAGTTTCAAGACGTGGATATGATTCAATATGGAATTGTACGGTATTTATGTGGTCCAGCATGCATTCTTTGTGTGGTAGGAGATCCTGACCAAACCATCTATACATGGCGTGGAGCGAAAGTAGATATCATTATGAATTTTGAAAAGGACTTTAAAGGATGTAAAAGTATCGTATTAAACGAAAACTATCGTTCAACAAAGACCATTCTAAAAGCTGCAAACAGTTTGATTCGCCACAATGAATATCGAATTGATAAAGATTTATACACAGAAAATGAAGAAGACTTCAAAATCAGTTTCTATGAATCGCAAGATGAGCAACATGAAGGTTTATGGATTGCAAAAAAGATTATCTCTTTACACCAAGAAGGTGTTCCATATCATCAAATGGCGATTTTATATCGTAGTAACTATTTATCTAGAAACTTGGAAAAGGTATTACTTGATGGAAATATTCCGTATCGAATTTATGGTTCCGTGAAGTTCTTTGAACGTGCAGAAATTAAAGATGCACTAAGTTATTTGCGTTTAATGATCACCGATAATAAAAGCATGGGTGAACTTGCAATTAAACGTATTTTAAATGTGCCAAAACGTGGTGCAGGTCCTAAGACAATGGAAACGATGGATGTATTGGCAGAAGCACATAACTTTGATTATTTTGAGACAATTCGATTACATCCAATCGCAAAAGGAAAGACCCAACAAAATATCGATGCATTTGTTGATCTGATTTTAAAGTATCGTAAAGAAAGTGAAACGATGGCGATTTCTATCATTATTCGCAAATTGCTTAAAGAAAGTGGATATTTTAAAATGTTGGAAGATGCAAATGAAACGGACCGTTTAGATAACATCAATGAGTTAATTCACGATATTGAAACATATGAAGAAAACAATCCTGAAGGAACTTTAGATGACTACTTACAAATGATTGCATTATATACAGATACCCAGGAAGAAGGTGCTGGTG
The DNA here is from genome assembly GCF_004365815.1 of Breznakia blatticola. Classification (GTDB taxonomy): domain Bacteria; phylum Bacillota_I; class Bacilli_A; order Erysipelotrichales; family Erysipelotrichaceae; genus Breznakia; species Breznakia blatticola. The sequence goes on along the minus strand of NZ_SODD01000009.1, from coordinate 20,019 downwards.
ATGCAGTTCAATTGATGAGTGTGCATAGTGCAAAAGGTTTGGAATTTGATAATGTCTTTGTCTATTCAGTAGCAGAAGGGATTTTTCCAAATGAGCGTAGTGTAAATGAAGGTGGTAAGCACGCACTTGAAGAAGAACGTCGTTTAGCATATGTTGCTTTTACACGTGCACGTAAACGTTTATTCCTTACAACTTCTGTTGGTTTAAGCTATGTTACTGGTCGTATGAAAACAACAAGTCGCTTTGTTAAAGAACTTGGAGATGACGTATTAAATAAAGAAGGTGAAATCTTTCAAGGATATAAAGCGAAAAAAGATGATGGAATTACACGCACTTCATCTTCAAGTATTCCAAAGAGTACAAGAAAAGGAAGCTTGCGCAAAGGTGATTTAATTACGCATGATGCCTTTGGAGATGGTGTTGTTATTAAAATCAGTGATGGTGTTGCACAAATTGCTTTTGACAAGAAATTTGGAATTAAAAAACTAGCTGCAAATCATCATATGTTGCATAAAAAATAGGAGTACAAACAATGAATCAAAGAATAAAAGAATTACGTGATCTTCTTCATACATATGGATATGAATATTACGTACTTGATAAACCTAGCGTCAGTGATCAAGAATATGATCGCTTGATGCAAGAACTACAAGATTTAGAAAAAGAGCATCCGGAAGATTATGATGCAAATTCGCCAACACAACGTGTAGGTGGGAAAATCCTAGAAGGATTTGGTAAAGTTCGTCACGTTCGTCAAATGTACTCTTTAGGTAATGGGTATAACTATGAAGACTTACAAAGTTTTGTAAAACGTGTTGATGCTAGTGTAGGTGATACCGATTTTGTCTTGGAGTTAAAAATTGATGGTCTTGCTATGTCTTTACATTACGATAATGGAATCTTTGTTCAAGCAGTAACCAGAGGAGATGGTGTTGTCGGTGAAGATGTAACAGAAAACATTCGTATGATTGGTTCTATACCCATGCAAATCCCATACAAAGACACATTGGAAATTCGTGGAGAAATCTACATGCCAAAAGCAAGTTTTGAACAAGTAAACGCAAAACGTGCAAAGCAAAACGAAGAACTGTTTGCAAATCCACGTAATGCAGCAGCAGGTACAATTCGTCAACTTGATACAAATGTTGTATACCAGCGAAAACTTGATGGATTTTGGTACCAACTTGCTGTAGATGTTGAAGGAGTGAATTCACAAAGTGATTCACTTGAATTTCTTGCGCATAACGGCTTTAAAATCAATCCAGAATATCGCATTTGTAAGAACATGGATGAAATTTGGTCATTTATTGAAACAAATAGTGAAAAAAGAGCAACACTTCCATATGAAATTGATGGAATTGTTATCAAGGTGAATTCCTTAGCAAAACAAAATCAATTAGGTTACACAGTAAAAACACCAAAATGGGCAATTGCATATAAATTTCCCGCAGAAGAAGTTGTTACAAAATTAACAGATATTACCTTAACTGTAGGACGTACGGGAAAAGTCACACCAAATGCTGTACTAGAAGTTGTACGTGTTGCTGGGACGAAAGTACAAGCTGCGCAGTTACATAATGAGGATTATATCGCACATAAAGATATACGAATTGGCGACATGGTTGTTGTACGTAAAGCAGGAGATATCATTCCTGAAGTTGTCCGTTCTTTACCAGAAAGACGTGATGGTTCCCAAGGAGTATATACATTTCCAACGACATGTCCAGTATGTCATACGCATCTAGTGCGCTATGATGGAGAAGCAGATCACTATTGTATTAATGTAGATTGTCCAGCTCGAGTTTTAGAGAGTATGGTGCATTTTGCAAGTAGGGATGCAATGAATATTGATACACTTGGTGATAAAAGAATTGCTTTATTCCATGAAAATCATTTACTTGATACAATTGAAGACATTTATACATTACATGAGCATCGCGATACACTCATTCAAATGGAAGGATTCAAAGAAACATCTATTGATAAATTACTTGATGCGATTGAAACAAGTAAAAGTAAACCACTTGATGATTTACTATACGGTTTAGGAATCAAACATATCGGTAAAAAAGCAGCACATGTACTTGCACAACACTTTAAAGATATGGACCAATTAATGGCTGCTACATACGATCAATTAATCGCAGTTAATGATATTGGATACATTTCAGCTGAGAGTGTGATTGACTTCTTTAAAGAGGATAGCAATCAACGCTTAATTGAACGTCTAAAAAGTTTTGGACTACGCATGAATAGTGATACAATAGATAACATCGAAACGATGTTTAGTGATAAAACCGTGGTTTTAACAGGTAGTTTGACTGGTTTAACCCGCAATGAAGCAAAAGCATTATTAGAAAAGTATGGTGCAAATGTTTCAGGTAGTGTTTCAAAGAAAACCGACTTGGTTATCTATGGAGAAGAAGCGGGTAGTAAACTAAGCAAAGCACAACAACTTGGTGTAGAAACTATGGATGAAGCAACATTCTTAGCGGAGGTCTCAAAATATGAAGAAAACTAAAACAGGAATGCTGGTTGTATTATTGTGTATGGTAATGGGACTTGTTAGTTGCTCAAGCGATGAAAATGCTGGTGACAAGGCAATTGTTACAGAACCAATCGTCGCTGGAGATTATAAAATACTAAAAACGAAAGCCAGTAATGATACAAGAAAAACACATGTTGATTTTAACCGTGGTTGGTATGATGCTGAAGCAGTTGGAAATGGACTAACGAAGTATTCCAAAGAGCATTTTTCACCAGAGTCATATTATATGATGGAAGGCCAAATTATTTCTCGTGATGACTTAAAAGCTGGAATCACTATGGAAGATACTGAAGGTTTGCTTGATCGTAAAAGTGAGCAAAATACATATGGTTTAAATCCTGCTAAGGGTACAACTATGCCAATCAATACTGCAGGAACTACTATCACAGTAGGTGAAAAAACAATTCTTATTGCAGATATCTTTGAAATAGATTTTGTGCAAGAAGCCAGCGATGATCCAAAAGTAAAAGGAATTAGCTTAGCAATTGTGTTAAATCCAAACACTTATGATGGTGAAGGTAACGAAATAACAATTGATGATGATACACTATATAAAATTGGTGAGGAAGCAAGTATTTCGTTACTTGATTATCTACATAAAGATCCAGCCATTGGAAACAGTACACCAATTTGTATGATGCTATTTAAAGCACAATCGACAGATGATTCATTACCTGGTGTGTTTATGGCAAAAGGATATGGAAAAGAAAGTATCAGTTTTAGTCGCATCAAAGAACAATGGGTATTATTCCCAAGTACAGATGTAGAAAAACTTGACCCTGTATTAAGTAGTCAATTTAATAGTGTAAAAGAAGGAATCTTCATGATTGTCCCAAATGATATTGGAGTAATTGGAAAAGGGAAGTTTGATGATGACCGTTTGACGAAATTACAAATCACGGTACAAACGCAAGCAAAAACCTATACAGAATTGATGGCAATTTTACAAACAACCAATGAGTTGCTACAAAACTTTGATAGCGACAGTTATGAAATTACAGTACGTTTTGTAAATAACACAAATGATTTCTTTGCGATGATTAAACGTGAGCAAGGATCAAAAGATACAGAAGTAATTTATTATTAGAAGGAGCATTATGGAAAAAAATAAGGCATATTTTCGTAAGTTGGCAAATCAAATTATGATTGATTTGAGCGATGATGAAATCGAAATCCTACAAAAGGAATTTGAAGTGACTCTTCGCAAGATGGACTTACTTGATAAAATCAATACAGACGACGTAAAGGAAATGGTATATCCATTTGAACTAGAAACGCATTTTTTACGTGAAGATGAAATAGAGAATGTTATTTCACAACAAGAAGCATTAGAAAATGCTCCAGAAGTAAAAGATGGTCAAATTTTAGTACCAAAGGTGGTGAAATAATGCGAATTCAAGACTTTAAAAATAAAGATATACATGAACTTGTTGATTTACAAGCAAGACTTGTAAGTGCAAACGAGAAATTAAACGCAGTTGTTTCTTTTTGTGATGTAGATGCACAAATTAAAGACTACAAGATGAAAGAAGATGCACCATTATTTGGAACACCTGTTGTCTTAAAAGATAACATTTCAACGAAAGGTGTTAGAACGACAGCTTCAAGTCGTATATTAGATAACTATGTACCATTTTATGATGCAACAGTAGTTAAAAAGTTGCGTGATGCAGGTGCAATTTTCACTTGTAAAAGCGCTATGGATGAACTTGGAATGGGTGGAACGGGACTAAATGCCTACACTGGAAAAGTAAATAATCCATATGATTTGGAACGAATCACTGGGGGAAGTAGTAGTGGATCTGCTGCGCTTGTTGCTGCTGGATTAACACCACTAGCCATTGGTACAGATACAGGTGATAGTGTTAGAAAACCTGCTGCATACTGTGGAATTGTTGGAGTAAAACCAACTTATGGAAGAATTTCACGCTACGGTGTCATTCCATATGCATCAAGTTTGGACCATGTTGGATACTTTACAACAAACATTGAAGATGCTGCCCTTGCTTTAGAAGTAATGGCAGGTCGCGATGACCAAGATATGACTTCATCATACAAGGAAGTTGAAGCATATGCGAGTTTATTAAATGGTGATTTAAAAGGAAAGAAAATCGGAATTATCACAAATGTAATTGATGCAATTGTTGACCCTAGATTCCGTCCTTCTTTCGATGCATTCACTAAAAAACTAGAAGAAAAAGGAACTATATTAGAGATGGTTACAATTGACCAAGATCTAATGAACGCTTTATTACCAACATATTTCATTATTTCAAATGCAGAAGCTACAGCTAATCATTCAAATTTGGATGGAATTCGTTTTGGAATGCGTGAGCCTGGTGAAGATCTAAATGAAATCATGATCAATTCAAGAACAAAAGGATTTAGTAGTGATGTACGTAACCGTTTTGTTATTGGATCATATAGTTTATTTGTCGAAAACCAAGATAAAATCTTTAGAAAAGCGCAAAAAGTACGTCGTGTTATTGTTGAAGCAGTTGATGAAGCATTAAAAAACTATGATGTATTATTAGCACCAGCTGCAGGTACACTTGCACCTAAACCAGATGACTCATATGGAGAGGATTTAAACAATACATTTATGGTTGCAGAAAACCATATGTTATTAGGAAACTTTAGTGGATATCCTTCAATTACTGTACCTTATGATATGGTTGATGGAATGCCTGTTGCAATTAACTTATTAGCACGCGCTTTTGATGAACAAACAATGTTTAATGTTGCTAAAGGAATTGAAGATGTAACAGGATTAGCTGGTATAACAAAGGAGGATTTCTAAGATGAATTTTGAAGTCATTATTGGGATTGAAATCCACTGTGAATTAAAAACAAATACTAAAATGTTCTCAAGTGCACCACTTAGTTTTGCCGCTACACCAAATACGTGTACAAATGAAATTGACTTAGGAATGCCAGGAACTCTACCATGTGTGAATAAAGAAGCTGTGCGAAGTGCTGTGAAAGCATGTTTAGCAACAAACTGTGAAGTAGATCGTTTAATTCGCTTTGACCGTAAAAACTACTATTATTCAGATTTACCAAAAGGTTTCCAAATTACACAACAGTTTTATCCAATTGGAAGTAATGGTAGTGTAACAATTCAAACGGATGAAGGTGAAAAAGTAGTTCGTTTAAATCGTATCCACATGGAAGAAGATACAGCAAAACAATTCCATACAGATGAAGGAACGATGATTGATTTTAACCGTGCGGGAACACCACTTATTGAAATTGTTAGTGAACCAGACATGCGTAATGGAAAAGAAGCTGCTGCTTATGTAGAAGAAATCCGTAAGACATTATACTACCTAGGTGTAAGTGATGTGCGTATGGAAGAAGGTTCTTTACGTTGTGATGTAAACATCTCATTACGTCCATATGGAAGTGATGTTTTGGGGGCGAAAGCAGAAATCAAAAACTTGAACTCTATTGCCAATGTGCAAAGAGCTATTGAATATGAAATGAAACGTCAAAATGAAATACTATTAGCTGGTGGAACAGTAAGTCAAGCAACCTTACGTTTTGATGAAGCAACTCGTCAAACTGTGGAAATGCGTAAAAAAGAAGGTGCTGTAGACTACAAATACTTCCCAGAACCAAATATCTTTCCAATTCGTATTGACGATGAGATGATGCAAGATATTATCGATAACATGCCTGAATTACCTAAAGAAAGATATGAAACGTATATTTCAACTTATGAATTAAGCGATTATGATGCAAATACATTAGTAGCAAATAAAGAATTATCTGATTTCTTTAATGAAACCGTAGCACACACAAAAGAATACAAACTGGTTGCTAACTGGTTACTAGGTGATGTAAGTGCATATTTAAATAAAAATGGATTACAAATTCAAGAAAGTAAACTAGCACCAATTGAACTTGCAAGCATGATTAACATGGTTGCAAACAAAGAAATCTCTAGTAAACAAGCCAAAGAAGTATTTGAAGGTATTGTTGAAGGAAAGACGGCAAAAGCTGTTGTTAAAGAAAAGGGAATGGAACAATTAAGTGATCCAAATGCAATCTTAGCGCTTATTAACCAAGCACTTGATGCAAACCCACAATCTATAGAAGATTTCAAAAACGGTAAAGACCGTGCAGTTGGTTTCTTAGTAGGACAAGTTATGAAACTATCAAAGGGACAAGCAAACCCAGGACTTACAAATAAGTTGCTTGTTGAAGAATTAAACAAAAGATAGTAAAATAGGTTAGACAAGGAGAGTTTCATGGCTATACTCAAAAAAACAAACAAAAACAAGAAGAATAAACGTAGACCAAACTGGTTGCTTCGTTTCACAATTGTGATAGTTGCAGTACCATGTTTGATCCTTGCTTTCGTATTACTTACATCTATGGGTTCTTCAAGCCAACCAGTAGTCGGAGATCGTTTCAAAGGACAACTGGATCCAAAAATTGAAGAGTCAAAGTTAAAAGATATTGAAGGTTTGTTAGGATATGCTGAAGCAGAAGATGTTGAAGTGAATTTGAAAAGTGCTACTTTACGAATTACAATCAACACAAAAGATGAAACAACAAACGAACAAATTGCAGCCATCGTAAATGATGCATATGCAAAAGTGGATTCTATATTGCCGATTGCTACGTATTTCACTAACAAGGAAAATACAAAAATGTATGATTTAGAAATTCAGGTTTATAACTATCTACCAGATGAAGCAAGACCAACAAACATCCATTACGTACTTGTAAAAAATGCAAGTGCAGAATCACAACATACGGATATTGTATCTAACGCTAAAAATCAAGAAGTTGCTGATAAACTTAAATCATATCCAAAAAAAGGAGAAGAAATCGGGCAGTAATGCTCGATTTTTTTGGAGGTTTCAATGAAAAAACGTGAACTACTGCAAGGAACAGTTAGCGATTATACATATGATGGAATGGGTGTAGTTAAAGTAGATAACTTCACCTATTTTGTGCGTGGTGTCTTATTACATGAAGAAATTGAATTCTTAATACTTAAACGCAATAAAAAACTAGGATATGGAAAAGTTGAACGAATTCTAAAAGAAAGTGAACATCGTATTACACCTTCATGTCCATATTATCCAAAATGTGGTGGTTGTCATATTATGCACATGGACTATGAAGCACAACTAGATTTCAAGCATCGAATTGTAAAACAAAATATTCAAAATATTGGAAAATTAGATATTGACGTGCGTAAACCTTTAGCTAGTAATACATCTCATTATCGAAACAAAGCACAGTTTCCAGCACAAGGACACCCATTTGCAATGGGGTTTTATCGACTACGTTCGAATGATTTAGTCGATATTGATACATGTCTTGTACAAAGTGAGTTGATTGATACAATCTATGCTGAACTACGAACTATTAAAAATACATCATTTGTGGATGATGTACGTCATGTATTAATCAAGCACGCATTTGTAAGTGGGGAAGTCATGGTTGCTTTTATCATGCGTAAAGATCATAAAGAGGAAATTGCTGCATTTATGAAACCATTACTAGATAGATATCCAATCGTTTCTTTACTACAAAACATTAATACTAGAAATGACAACGTGATTTTAGGTGATCATATTGATGTGATTGATGGGAAAGCGTATATTGTCGAGGAACTTGATGGATTAAAATTCCAAATTTCATTACATTCATTCTTCCAAATTAATCCAAAGCAAACCATCCATTTGTATAATGAAGCAATTAAATCAGCTAATATAACAAACGAAGATAGAGTGATTGACTTATACTGTGGTGTTGGAAGTATTACATTATTTCTTGCTCGACAAGCAAAACATGTAACTGGTGTAGAAATTGTTGCTCCTGCAATTGAAAACGCAAAAATCAACCAACAATTAAATCAAATGGATAATGTTACGTTCATTTGTAGTGATGCAGGTACATATGCTAATAAAATTGTATCAAGTAAAAAATATCCTGATGTAGTTTTTGTAGATCCACCACGAAAAGGACTAGACACTTTAACAATTGAAAGTACAGTGAAAATGAAACCAAGAACAATTGCATATATTTCATGTAATCCAGCAACACTAGCAAGAGATATTGCGATATACAAAGAACATGGTTACACATGTGAATATGTACAACCTGTAGACATGTTTCCAAACACGTATCATGTGGAGTGTGTGGTATTACTGCAACGAGCAATTTCATAAAGATTTTTGATTTTAAGCATTTTTAAATACATTCGAACAAACCTAGACCAAGGGAGGGTTAAAAATGTTGGATAACAGTATTTATAATCTACTTATTAAAGAGTTACGACAAGCTATAAAAGACGGCGATATTGAAAAAGTTAAAGTAAAGGCATTACGTGCACATGAACTTATTCACGATAAGCAATTAACGTATAGTTCTATAGACACTTTTCAAAATGAAGCCTTAGCTGGATTAAATGAGAAGAGTTTTCGATACACTACAAGTAAAAAGTATCAAGGATATCGTACACTTGCGTTCTTTATTTTTCATATGACACGAATTGAAGATATTTGCGCAAATACATTAATTGCTAATGACACACAAGTGATTTTTCAAGACAATTGGGTCGAGAAAATGAATATTAATAGAATTGATACTGGTAACTCTATGTCTCAAACGGAAATGATAGAGTTTTCCTCTTCTATTAATCAAGAGGCTTTATTCGACTACCGCCTAGCAGTAGCAAAAAAGACAAGAGGTATCATTCAAAAACTCACAAGTAGTGATTTGAAAGTTAAGCCAACACAAGATCAATTAGACTTTATTCTAACTTCAAAGTCTGTATTAAATCATGAAGTTTCTATTTGGCTAATTGATTTTTGGGGTAAGAAAAATATTGGTGGTTTACTACTAATGCCAATAACAAGACATCAAAAAGTTCACTTAAGTGACTGTTACTCTATTATAAAAAGCACAAAATAAAATCAAGTATTATTTAAAACTCAAAAGACCAATTCGTTGGTCTTTTATACTTTAGAAAGTATCCTTCTTTACCGTTAACTACAATGCTATAATTTAGTAAATTAGACATAATAATGATTATGAAAAATTAAAAGGAGGGAAGCAAGTGAAAAGAATTATAGTTGGTTTTTGTCTATGCGTTCTATTGATAGTGACTGCATGTGATAATAAAACAGCTGAAATGAAAGGGAAGTATATTTCATTTACAGCATCAATACAAAAAGATGAAAACACAATAGAGACAAGTATTTATTCTTTTGATATGAGTAGTGAGAAAGCTGAGAAGATTTATACATATGAAAATCGAGCACAATACCCAATTGGAGTATATGATAGAAAAGATAATAAAGTGTATTACTCACAAAACTTAGTAGAGCAGGATGTTCTTTATTCGCGTGAAGATGGCATCATGATTTACGATGTAGAAACGAAAGATGTATCAGTTTTTGATGATCGATTTTTAACTGTGAATTATATTTTTCCTATTGATGATCATTTATTCATTGGTGGTGAACTAATCGAAGAAATCAAAGAATTCAATCGCGGAATAAAACCATATTTAGTAGATAAGCAATCAAAAAACATTCAAAATTATGACTGGAATGATGAATTACATATTGATAATCTTGGATTCAATTCAGCAACTAAAACAATATATGCAGTTGTTGTTCCATTTTATCAATTGTATGAACAAGAAACGCCTGAATCAACGATGTATCAGTTTGCTTCTAATTTTAAAATAAAACCAATAAAAGAAATCTGAAGAAAAGTAGTGGGTTCAATCATACCAAATGATGATACGTATTTGTATCGTACTGAAGATGATCGACACTTCAAAGATGAAAGTGATAAAGCAATTTATGATGCTACTGCACCTTTTGAAGAATATGAGCATTTGATGGGAAGATCTGTTTATTATGATAGTCATAATAAAGTAGTTTATTATATTGATGGAAATGCACTACGTAAATTTGATCTAAAAGATCATGAAGACTATCTTTTGTATAGTGTTGATGAAGGCCCTTCATACATTAACAATGCAATATTACTGTCAAACTAAAAACTATTTGATAAGAGTTGAAAGACATACTTTTAAAAATTCAGTTTACATTCTGATAAATAGACTGTAAGGTTAATACAAGCGAGTTGTGATAAACTTAAAAAGCACCTTGTGGTGCAGTGCTGAATCGTGTGGTCGAAAAGCCAGGGAAAGAAGGATGTATGACAAAAGCAGAATGGTATGTTGGAAAAGAAGGAAAAGCAGAACACTTAGTATATTTAAATAAAGAAGGTAAAGAATTAAACAAATTACTTGATGGAGAAAAAACGATGATTATTCGTGGTGCTGCAGGTAAAAAATCACCATTAGGTGGACGTGCGAAAGTTGATGATACATTATATTTTGTGGAAACTGGTGGAGATATGTCAGTTACACACAAGGCAAGAATATCAAAAGTCATTGAATCAGAGAAAATGACAAAAGAAGAGTCCATTGATTTCGTAAAAAAATATGAAAAAGAATTGAATTTATCAAAGAAGCAGTATGAACGTTGGGCAGGTAAAAAGTATCTTGCGGTTTATGAAGTATCTGATATAGAAGCAATTGAACCATTTACTTATAATCGTGAGAAAAACATGGATGATTGGATCATCACAGAGGATATCAATACGATTAAACTATAATGTTTGACTCTTCCAATAGCAGGATAAACTGGATTGGTTGATTGGCAATATGAATATGAAATTTGAATACTGGTAATAGAAGTCACAAAATGATATAAAGGAGACATGTATGATGACGTATGAAAAAGCACTACAAGATTTAAACGAGAAATTTGGAAATAAGGATAATTTGTTATCGCTATCAACTATCGCTTTAGATGAAGTAAATGGTATGGTTCGTCCAGATGCACGAATTGTTGATGCATATTATGAAGATGAGGCATTTTATGTGGTTACACATGAAGTGACAGGGAAGATGCAACAGGTTGCAAAGAATCCAAATGTTGCAATTTGTATTATTGTCGATAACTTTACAGCAAATGGAGTAGCTGAAAACCTTGGTTGGGTTTGTGATGAAAAGAATGAAGATATTATTAAGAAACTGAGAACGGTATTTGCTGAGTGGTACTATGTTGCAAATAATGAAGAAGATAAAGGTACGTGTATTTTACGTATTCAGCTAAAACTTGGATTATGGAATGATCCTCATGCTGGTACACGAACATCAATTGATTTTGAAAAGAAATCAATAGGATAGAAGTACGTGATATATGCATTACTTGGTGCATTGCTATTTAGTTTTGTAGCAATTCTAACACTACTAGTTACCTTTGGTTTTCCTCTTGGTGAATATACGCTTGGAGGTGCACATAGAGTGCTTCCTAAACATATGAGAATTGCCACAGGTATTTCTTTTATCATACAAATATTTGCAATATTGATAATTCTATATGTTGGAAATATGATTACACTACCACTTTCATATACTGCAGCAAAGTGGATCTGTTTGTTTCTTGCAATATATCTTGTAGTCAATACAGCGATGAATTTCTTTTCAAACAGCAAAAAGGAAAAATATGTAATGACTCCGTTATCACTAATTTGTGCCATTTGTTATTTACTTACATTTTTGTATCATTAGAAAATGTTATGTGAGGCATAATATTTTTATTGAAGTATGAAAAACAACTGACTATAATTTGATTACATGTAGGAGAAATACTATGTTTAAAATTGGTGAATTTTCAAAATTAACTCAAGTGTCAGTTCGTATGCTTCGTTATTACGATGAAAATGGTTTACTTAAGCCAGCAACTGTTGATGCAGATACTGGGTATCGAATGTATGCAGTAGACCAAATTCCTAGACTTAATAAAATCATCTATCTTCGTGATAGTGGTTTTAGTGTTGCTGAAATTTTTGAAGCATTGGAGTATTCGGATACCCAAAAGACATTGGCTCAGTTGGATCAAAAATTAAATGTTATAAAGCAGAATATTGAAGATGAAAAAGAAAAACTCAATAAAATCAAGATTGCTAAACAGCAATTAAGTGATGGCAAACAAACCATGCACTACAACACATCGATCAAATCAGTCCCTGGTTACCAAGTTATATCCCTTAGAAGAATTTTGCCTGATTATTACCATGAAGGGGAGTTATGGAAGGAACTATCAACCTATTTAAAACAATATCAAATCCATACAAATGAAGAAACGTTTTCTATCTATCACGATACTGATTATCGCGAACAAGATGTAGATGTTGAGTTATGTGTGCAAGTTGATAAAGAATATGATGATATATTTCCTTGCGTGTATCGTTATGTTGAACCTGTAGAGTTTATGGCTTGTACGATGGTCTATGGTGAATTTAGTAACATTGCTAATGCATATCAAACCTTTGCTAGTTGGCTTGAAAAAAATGATCAATATACGATGGCAGGATCCAGTCGACAAATCGTTCATCGCGGACCTTGGAATGAAGAAAATCCAGATGCATATCTTACGGAAATTCAAATTCCATTGATTAGAAATAAATGATGTTAAATTATGCTTGACTCTCACATGATGTGAGGGTTTAGAGTGTATGTACAGATAGATACACGGAGGTAATTTATGACAACATTTAATGTAAAATCAATTGGAAAAATCTGTAATTCAAATGAAGGTGTATATATAGCACTTGATAAAGCGTATATACCAGCACTTCAAGCATTAGAAGGGTTTAGCCACATCAACGTTCTTTGGTGGGCTAGCGATTTTGATGAACCAACATATCGTGAAGTATTAGAAACAAAGCAACCCTATAAGAATGCACCAGAAGTGATGGGTATTTTTGCGACACGTTCACCAGTTCGTCCAAACCCGATTGCAGTGACGGTTGTAGATGTATTGCATATTGATATGGAAAAAGGAGTGATTCATATTCCATACATCGATGCACATGATCAAACACCACTTCTTGACATAAAACCATATACACCAAGTATTGATCGAGTAGAATCTCCATCCATGCCAAACTGGTGTAGTCATTGGCCAAAGAATATAGAAAGTTCAGGTGCATTCGATTGGGAAAACGAGTTTAATTTCTAGTAAAGTTATGTATAGATTTTAAAATGGTAGTTTGCTGAATTGTTTAACTACGAAATAGCTATGCTGGCGCAGTGCGTCAGCTCTTTTCTCATTCATGTTTTGTGATATGATACATATCATAGTAAAGGAGTTTTATATGTGTATAGAGTTTTACAACCACTAGCGAATGGAGAACTTTGTTTACGTGAACTAGAAGCAAAAGAATATTTGAAAAGTGAAAAGATCTTCTGTCTAAGTAAACGTTTGGTTTTAGGTGATATCACCTATGAAGAATTTGTACAACAACTAACTACAATTCAGTAGATATTGATAAATATACTTTGCATCTTGTCATTTCAATGGCATAATAAATACATACGTAGGGGGGTAGTTTATATGAAATACGAAGGAGTATGTCTTTCAGTAAAAGACATCAATAAAGCGCGTACATTTTATGAAGAAGTCTTTGGCTTAGAAGTACAGCAAGATTATGGAATTAATATTACATTTGGTGGTGTTTCTTTACAACAAGAATTCGATTGGTTAATTGGAATGCCTAAAGATCAAATCAAAGTCAAATCAAATAATATGGAATTGTACTTTGAAGAAGAAGACTTAGATGGTTTTATCCATAAACTACAAACAAGAAATGACATTGAATATATTGGAAGTTGTCCAATGGAAGCGCGTTGGGGTCAACGCTATGTTCGTTTCTATGATTTGGATGGACATATTATCGAAGTTGGTGAAAAGATGAAAATTACAATTCAACGTTTTCTTGATTCAGGAATGAGTATGGAAGAAACCTCTGTACGAATGGATGTCTCAATACCGGACTTAATTACGTTATTGGAAAGCTAAAACGATGATGAAAGTTGTTACTATTTGTGGAAGTATGAAATTTGCTTCACAAATGAGAGATATAGCTGCCAATCTTGAATTACAACATAAGTATGTAGTTATTCAATGTGTGTATGTTGATTCAAACACAAAATTAAGTGAAAATAAAATACTTACACTAAACAATATACATAAACGAAAAATCGAAATTTGTGATGCGATTTATGTTGTGAATATCCAAGGTTATATCGGTCACACAACAAAAGAAGAAATCACATACGCAAAACAAATAGGAAAAGAAGTTTTGTATCACGAGCAATTATAAGTAATAGAAAAGGTGCAACTATTGGGCACCTTTATTTCATAAGGAGACAAGGATGAAACGATATGTAGCATTATTAAGAGGAATTAATGTAGGTGGGAGAAATAAGATTTCCATGAAAGATTTGACACAGTATATGCAAGAATTAGGATTTATAGATGTATGTACATATCTAAATAGTGGAAATGTTATATTTTCAACTGAAGAAACTGATCATCTTGCTATGCAAGAAGCCATTTCAATAAGTATCAAAGATCATTTAGCATTAGAGATACCTGTACTTGTGATTGCACTTGAAGATCTTGAGAATAAACTTCAACACGCACCAGAATGGTGGGGAAATGATGATAAAAGTATATATGATAATCTCATTTGCTTATTTCCTGATATTTCATATGATTTCTTTTATCAAGAAGTTGGAGATCCAAACGATGCAATTGAAAAAGTGGAACACTATGATCAAGTAGTCTTTTGGTCATTTTCTAGAAAAGAATACAATAAAAGCACCTGGTGGAAAAAGACCGCATCAAGTGAAATAGCAAGTAAAATTACCATACGTACAGCGAATACCATACGTAATATCTTAAAGAAGTAAGGTAAATGCTAGAATCGTCCAATCGATAAATAAATGGACAGTTTTGTTAGAATGTGGTATTATCCACTAGCTTAGAAAAAAAATAAACACAAAAATCAAACCATTGGTGGATGTGAGAAAGAATAGGTAAGCCATGACGTTTGATGAATTAGGGATTTGTACGCCCATAGTTAATGTACTAAAAAAACAAGGATATAAAACACCAACAAAAATACAACAAGAAACAATACCAAGTGCATTGCAAGGTAGAGATATTCTTGGTTTAGCACAAACGGGAAGTGGAAAGACTGCTGCTTTTGCCATACCAACATTGCAACAACTTGCACATAAGAAAGTAAAGACACATAGAATTCAATCATTAATTCTTACACCAACAAGAGAACTTGCATTACAAATTTATGAAAGTTTTCAAATCTATGGAAAGCAGTTACCACTAAAAAGTGCAGTCATTTTTGGTGGTGTAAATCAAAATAAACAAGTAAAACAATTACAGGCAGGTGTGGATATACTAATTGCAACTCCAGGTCGTTTACTTGATTTAATGAACCAACGATTCGTCGATATCTCACAAATTGAAATTTTTATCTTAGATGAAGCAGATCGTATGCTGGATATGGGATTTATTCGTGATATTCATAAGATTATTAAATACATTCCAAAAGATATTCAAACACTTCTATTTTCAGCTACCATGCCAAAAGAAATTGAAGGAATTGTAGATACCTTATTGCATGAACCAAAGAAAGTCGTAGTAACACCTGTATCATCTACAGTTGATAGTATTGAACAATATGTCTATTATGTTGACAGAAATCATAAAATTGATTTATTGAAAGAATTTATGAATCAACATAAACATGAACAAGTGTTAATCTTTACACGAACAAAACGAGGTTCGGATAAACTGATGCGTGATCTAGCAAAACGTGATATTAGCGCAAAAGCCATTCATGGCAATAAGTCGCAAAATGCACGACAAATTGCATTAACATTGTTTAAAAATCATGAAATTGATGCACTGATCGCGACAGATATTGCATCACGTGGTATTGATATACAAGATTTAAAATATGTCATCAACTATGATCTACCTGAACAAGTAGAAAGTTATGTTCACCGTATTGGGCGAACAGGTCGAGCAGGGAAGAGTGGTTTAGCTATTTCATATTGTTCGTACCAAGAAATCCCATTACTTAAGGATATTGAGAAATTGATAAAGAAACGAATTCAAGTTCTTGAAAATATTGAATATCCAATGATTGATAAAACGGAGAAAAAGAAAAAAGAACCACAAAAGAAAAATGTTGTTAAAGAACGTCGTGAAGATGTTATTAAGAAACCTAAACGTAAAAAACACAAACGTGTGGATCCTAAAAACTATCGAAATAAAGATAAAAAACAAGAAAAACCAAAGCGAAATGTAAGGAATAAAACAAAAAAGCAAAAATAATCCATTTCGACAAAACGATTTCGTTCATGTATAATCTTATATATAGTGAGGTAAATGGATGGAACCAATCGTATGTAAAACAAGAGCAGAGTTTCGCTTGTGGCTAGAAGATAATGCAGCAACAAGTGAAGGTGTATATCTACTTTTTTCCAAAACTAAAGATATCCAAACACTAAGTGCAAATGAAGCGCTTGAAGAAGCATTATGCTTTGGTTGGATTGATGGAGTTATGAAGAAAATTGATCAAAATAGTTACATAAAGTACTTTTCACAACGTAGAAAGAATAGTAAATGGTCACTTAGAAATAAGAAATTGGTTGAGGACTTACTTGCACGTAATCTAGTCACTGAACTAGGTCTTGCTAAAATAGAAGAGGCAAAGCAAAACGGTATGTGGGAAGCAGCAAAAAAACCAAGTGTTGTGGATGATGATGCAATTTGCGAAGTTCAAAACCTACTACAAACAAACGAACTTGCATATACCAATTTTATGAATATGTCACCATCTGTAAAGAAGACATATACACGTGCATATTTTGCCGCAAAAACAGATGATGGTAAAAGAAAAAGACTTCAATGGATGATTGAACGTTTAGAAAAAAACTTAAAACCGATGTAATTTGCGAAAAGCATGCAAACGAATGTATGCTTTTTATTTACACTTTCTGAATCAAGATAGATACATACGCTTTGTGAATTTATTATGAACTTTTGTGTATTTCAATGTTCAAGTGATATGAAGTTTGCTACAATGAAAAAAGAAAAGAACAATAACGTATTATATAACAATTAAATTCCGTGACAAGTGGGGAAATCTTACCCAAGATGAGGAGCCTATGAAACCAGTCGAAGATAATTTACAAGCTTACTTAAAGTGTACGAGTTTTATTGATTACAAGCATCCAAATATTATGAAATTGGTCCAGCAATTGGATCAAGAAAGTAGTACAACACTTGATTACATCAAGCGATGTTTTGAGTTCGTCCGTGATGAAATTGCACATTCATGGGATGTACAAGACAAGCGAATTACGATAAAGGCAAGTGATGTTTTACTTGAAGGTGTTGGTGTTTGCTTATCTAAATCAAACCTATTAGCTGCATTACTACGCGCAAAACGCATTCCTTGTGGAATTTGTTACCAACGCTTAACCATTCAAGATACACCTGAAAAGGGATATTGTATTCATGCACTTAATGCATTTTATTATGAGAATCGTTGGATCCGCATGGATGCACGAGGTAATAATGAATCAATTCATGCAGCACTAAATCTTGAAGAAGAAGTATTAGCATTTCAAGTTCGTGATGCTTATGGGGAAGTAGACTATCAAGAAGTATATGCTGAGCCCTTACCACGTGTTATGAATCCACTAGCAAATGCACGTAATATGATCGATTTCTATAAATTTCACATGCTACAAGAACTATAAACAGGCATAAATTTGTGCTTGTTTTTCTTATGAAAAAATGATGAAAATAAATGTAAGAAATAGTGAAACTTTCAGTTTTTCTGGCTATTAACTGTAAGCGTTTTCAAGTATAATTTACTTATGAACGCTAGAGGGGGATACCATGAAAGAGATACTAAAACAGAAAAAGATAGAATACTTAATCCATTTTACAAATGCTGAAAATCTATATAATATTTTTCGTTATGGTTTGATACCACGGACAGAATTGATTGAGCGTGGCATTGACTCTACATTTAATTTACGTAGTCGTAAATATCACGATGCCGTAGCATTAACGATAGAATTTCCAGATTATACACAATTTAATGCAATTCGTTTTCGTCAACACAATTTACCATGGATCATCTTAAAAATTGATGCCCAGATGATTAACTATGATGCATGTGCGTATTCACCATTAAAGGGAAGTGAACTACGCCATGGAAAAGCAGGCTTTTTGTCTTTGTTTGATGAAGTCAGCGACCAAAAAAGTAGGAAAGAAATGGAACTTGATGACAAGTATCCAACAACTGTACAATCCAAAATACTTTGTTACGAGACCATTCCAGTAGAGGCGATTAAGGAAGTTCATTTTCCTGATGCAGCTAACTATTGGATTTATAAAGGTACCATTCCTAAAAAGTGCGAAACGAAGATTTGTATTGATCGTACCTATTTTAAAACACGTCATGATTTTGAGTTTTGGAAGGTCAATAATTACAAGCCATTGCCACAATAAAAGAAAGAAACCTACAATCCTAGGTTTCTTTTTTCTTCGAGTTCTTCTTTATTGTAATCCTTATACCAATCTGTTTTCTTAATTTCTTCAATACCACCTTTTTCTTCAATTAAATCCGCAATTGAAATATCATTTAAAAACATTTTTAATTCTGCACCTGCGCGATACCATACCTCACGATATACAAATCTTGATAAAGCATCAGGATTATCACGACGAGGGGCAAGTCCATCAATTGGTTCCATTGCCATAATGACACTGTAGATAGTAATATCTTCAGGTCGAAGTGCTAATTTGTATCCTCCTCTATGTCCACGAACACTTGTTATATAATTTGCCTTTTTTAACTCAATAAATATCGTTTCAATATACTTAGGAGATAGTTGTAAGTGGCGACTTGCATTTTTAACAGTAATCAAACCTCGATCCTCAAATATTGCACAACCCACCAATACACGTACTGCATATCTAGATTTGGTAGTTAGTTTCATGAGAAACCTCCTCCCTATACGAATCAACTAAACTCTTAATCGTGATATTTTCAAGTGAACGATAGAGTTGGTCTTGTGTTCGTTTCCATAAACTGCTTGTCATACAATGTTCTTGCTGGGCACAGTACCCAGACACACAATGAACAATTTCAATATTTTGCTCGACTGCCATTACAATATCTTTACAGGATATTTCACTTGATGGGCGAGCCAACATATATCCTCCAGTTTTCCCACGTTTACTTATAAGTATGTTCGCACTTTTCAAGTCTCGGAAAATGTGTTCAAGAAATTTAGCTGAACAATTTCGTTTATCTGCAATGTCGGCAATCGACATACTTTTTTCTTCATTTGCCAAGTAGACCAGGCATTCTACGGCATATACTCCTCTTTTACTTATCTTCATATGAGAATTATATCATAGAAAATTTTTAGGCTTAATTCAACCGATGCGCACCTAACTTAGATTGTTACATGTATGATGATACATTGAAATGTAAGATTACCATATAAAAATAAGGAAGGTAAC
>NZ_SODD01000008.1 GCF_004365815.1 Breznakia blatticola | reverse complement strand
GACAAGAAAAAACCAGAAGCTTTTACTCCTGGTAATTTTTACTATATTTCGTTAGTCTTTGGTAAATCACCTTTTAAGGCTTTGATGATTTTACCATGAATAAAGTAACGATCTTCAATATCTGATGTATTTGTATTTGATGGGTTTTGTCCTGACTCGTATGAACATGTATATAATGTAATCATATGGTCATCTGCACTCATTTCCACATCTGTTTGTACACGGCTTAATGATTTTACATAATTCAAATAATTTTGATATGCATTATCATCTGCATAACTTAATGTATAACTATCTGAAGTCCCCTTATCTACATATGCGCTATATACTTCAAGTTTATAGTTTGCCTCAGGCGTATAGTAATAGAAATAGCGGTGTTCATTTAAAAATGACTGATCCATGTAATTAGCTAATTCAGCAAACATCGTTCCATGATGCACATTATGTCCATAAATAAACGTATTTTTTGCAGATAAATCTGGATTTTGACGATAATCCATGAAGATTGCTCCTGCATAGTTATTTGTATGATATGCCGTATGTGTTAAGTAATATTCATTATCTTGTCCTTTTACGACTGGATATGAAATATCTGTATCTAACACGACAATCCATCCAACAATATCAGGATTTATTTCTCTTATTCCTGCAAAATCAGGTTCAAATGTATCCAGCTTTTTCTCATCTTTTGGCACATTAATAATCTCTTGTAGTTTTTCGGTTTCTTTACTTTCTTCCCAGTTTTGCGAATAAATTTTATATAAATTGAAACCTGCATAGATAAACACACATATTGCCACAATCAACAACAGCGTTTCGATCAGTCGACGTACAGGTCCAACTTTCTTTTTCTCTTTTTTAACCTTTTCTTTTCTTGCCATGTTTCCCTCACTTTTCTACACTTCATTATATGCAAAACGCACGAATTGTAAACGCATTTACCTAATTTCATAATAAAACCACTTTTTTGGCAAATTGTTCTTTGCAATTATACCATAAATCGATTTATGTAATTACTTTAAGCATATACATTACTCATACTTACCAAGAACTTTACGTTTAGAGTCAACCATTTTTTCATTTCGAAACCCGAAACATTTTCCACGTGCCTTTAATAACATTTTTCGCCCTTCTGCATTTCTTGTATAGACTAACTCACATAGACCAAGAACGCGTTTTATATGTGATGTAAATATTTGTGCGTCTTGCTTCCGTTTCGCAAAAATCTCAGGAACTGCAAAATACTTATTTAATGCATTTTTAAAGCCTTTGCGTACAATAATATATCTTTGATTATCAATACTGGAAAAATACTCCTCCATACATGTAGAAAACAAATGCTTATCTTTTGCATTTCCACCTTCTAGATATACTAACATCACTCCTGTTCCTTTTACGTCTTTGATTCGTACATATTTACTTTCATGACTAACTATATTCAAATCTTCTAGTGTAGCAAGTATTACTTGTCCTACTTTTTTTACTGTGTGTTGTGGTGTAATATACGCTAAAAGTTTCGATAATCCGATATCCAACACAAAAATAAGAAAAACAAAGATGACAAATAAACCAATGACTCCAAATACATTTTGCTCTAATTTTAAAGATACTCCTCGTACAAACTGCATTACAAATGAAGAAATGATTGTACATACAATGAATAGCCAATGGTTTGCAAATACATAATTCTTTTTTAACATCTCTACTTCAAGTTCTAAAACATCTTCAACAGGATTTTGCTCACTAATACAAACCAACGCTTCATTCCAACGATCTCGTAATTCTTCGCGTTTTGTTGATGCATCTAACATTTGATTATTTATTTTTGTGATTGTGTTTTTATTCAAATCTTTCCCATACTCCTGAATGTAACTCAACCTTGTAAAACCACTTTCAATAAGTGGTTTGGTATAGTGAACACCTAAAAACGTCGCAAAGCGTCGTTTTAACATTTGCAAATCATATGAGGTGTAAGGATCATAAAAAATATCATGTATACTCGATTTCGGTTCTATGCACACCAAATGCCAAATATTACTTACTTTATCTGGATGCATTGAATCTTTTCGAATTGCGCGTCCTCGCATTTGATTACTAGAAACATATGAACCAACAAATGAAGCCAAAATTAAAGAATTAATACAAGGTGAGTCCCAACCTTCTCCAAGTAGTGCCTTAGTACCAATCAAAATCTGAATTTCTCCTTGTTCAAATGCATCAGTTACACATTTGACCAACACCCCGTTATCCGCATTGCTATTGATTCGAACATATTCATCTACGTTTAACTGTATCATATGTGCTTCATATCCCATATCTATAAGAGCCTTACAAATAGAAACTGCTGTAGTTTTGGGTAAAACAATGATACTACCACTAAGAATCGATAGTTTCATCTGTGTGTTTTGTGTGCGTAACGCTTCGAAAACAGGTACCGTCCCAATGCTTTGATTCATGGTTCCACTACCAATCAATTCTAAAGATTCTTTTTTAATAAAATCACAGAGAATCAACATACGAAGTTGCTCACCTAAATTATGATATTCAGCTAATGCGATTTTCTTTATACTTTCAAGTTTTCCTTTACTATTAATTAACGATTTATTAATGTTCTCATTTGTCAGCATTCGTACTTCATTCCGATATATGCATCCATACTTTTTTAAAATTGCTCGCAACGTTTCAACCTTGTTATCGTTTGCATTAAAACTTGATAAATCGTGAAATAGGATACCCTGCATAAGTATCTCTAAATATTTGATGGATACTGTAGGCAGTTTTCTTTTTTTCACTGATAACGCTTGACTTAACATACTAGGATATACAATCTTCTTTTCTTCCATATACAAAATCAAAGCATATAAATATGCGGGATTTTCAAGCAACGAATCCAAACAATCTTGTGGGTTTGTCAATGCAGGATGTGTTTTTACAAGTTCAAATAACGCAGGTGAGTTCATCAGTTCTTCTTTAGCCAGTAAAACTTGTTTATTATGTTTTTCAATTGCTGCTCTTTCTTCTTTTGTTGGCCAGTTAAAGTACACATAATCTTGATGTGGGCATAAACTCTCTTCCTTTACTAACTCAGGTGTAAATATTTCTTCATCAATTGGTCCACACAAATCGATATATCGTTTCCATTCATTAAAATTCGCATCATATGGTGGTGTTGCGGTTAATGATATAAGTTGAACATCTTCAAGCTTCGAAATAATTTGTTCAAGTGCTTTTACCCATTCATTACGCATATGGTGTGCTTCATCTAGACAGATGACTTTTACATTGTGTTCATTCAACAAATTAACAATCTCAATATCTTTTATATTCTCTTCACTTGTTTCTTTTGCATATATACTATGCATTGCTTGATATGTAATTGCCGTAATTGGTTTATATGATGAAAGAGTATTAGATAAATAATCTTTCGCATCATTTTTGTTACATAAAAAAACATCTTCCACTCTAGCAAGCCATTGTTCTCTGATAGTGATACTAGGAGTTAAGATTAGACAGTTTTGACCTAATCTCTTTATCATTTCTATACCAACAGTTGTTTTTCCTGATCCAGGAGCAGCAACAATATGTATTTTCTTGTCTGTAGCATGTTGATCAAAATTATTCAACACTCGTTTTTGATATAACCTCCATGTCCCTCTAAATTCTAAGATGTTTTCAAATTGATTCATAATGTAATCCCCTCTAACACACAATTAATATATCACATGTGAAATTATGCGTATATAGAAGAAACGTTAACGCTCAACAATAAAAAATGGACAAATACACACGAACTACATGCGTTTCATCCATTTTAAATAAGAATATTTTATGAATCTTTTGCTTATACTAAATGCTTGTTTACTACTGCAACTTTTATGAACTCACGGAACAGCGGGTGTGCTTTATTTGGACGTGATTTAAATTCAGGGTGATATTGTACACCGATATGGAATTTATTATCACTAAACTCTACCGCTTCCACTAGCATATTGTCAGGACTTGTCCCAGTAATATGCATTCCATTTTCCTGGAATCGTTCACGATATGCATTATTAAACTCATAGCGATGACGGTGACGTTCACTAATATCATCATTTTGGTATGCTTTATGTAAAATACTATTTGCTTGAATATGACAAGGATATGCACCTAAACGCATCGTTCCTCCTTTAGAAGTCACATCAACTTGACTTTCCATCAAGTCAATTACATTGTTTGCACCTGCAGGTGTAAACTCACTTGAATTTGCATCCCTCAAGCCTAATCCATAACGTGCAAACTCAATGGATGCAATTTGCATTCCTAAACAAATACCAAAATATGGAATATTATTCACACGTGCATAGTGACATGCTGCAATCATTCCTTCAATTCCACGGCCACCAAAGCCACCAGGTAAGATAATTCCATCCATACCTTCGAAATATTTCGAGCAGTTTTCATCCGTTAGTGCTTCACTGTCTACCCATGTAATTTTTACATCCGCATCATTTTCATATCCACCATGTTTTAATGCTTCAACAACAGATAAATAGGCATCATGTAGTTTTACATATTTACCAACTAAAGCGATATGTACTTCTTTATTTACGTGTTTAATACGTTCGACTAGATTTTTCCATTCACTTACATCAGGTTTCTTTGTCTTTAAATGCAATTCACGACAAACAATATCCGAGAAGTTTGCCTCTTCAAGCATTAATGGTGCTTCATATAACACAGGTAATGTTTTATTTTGAATTACACAATCTTGCTTTACATTACAGAACAGTGAAATCTTTTGTAAGATGCTTGGTTCTAAATCTTCATCTGCACGACAAACGATGATATCTGGTGAGATACCTAAACTTTGCAGTTGTTTTACACTGTGTTGGGTTGGTTTACTTTTGTGTTCCCCACTACTTTTAATGTAAGGCACAAGTGTAACGTGAATAAATAATACGTTTTCACGTCCAACTTCTAAACCGACTTGACGAATTGCTTCTAAAAATGGTTGCGATTCAATATCTCCCGTTGTTCCTCCAATTTCCGAGATGACAATATCCGCTTCATCTTCATCACCTACAGCATAAATAAAATCTTTAATTTCTTGTGTAATATGTGGAATAACTTGAACTGTATCTCCTAAGTATTCACCTTTACGTTCTTTGTTTAATACATTCCAATACACTTTTCCACTTGTTAGATTCGAAAATCGATTCAGATCTTCATCGATAAAACGTTCATAGTGTCCTAAATCCAAATCGGTTTCAGCACCATCATCGGTAACAAACACTTCCCCATGTTGGTATGGTGACATGGTTCCACAATCCACATTGATATATGGATCCATCTTTTGTGCGATGACTTTCAACCCACGTTCTTTCAACATACGTCCTAAACTTGCTGCGGTTATCCCTTTACCTAATCCACTTACTACTCCACCGGTAACAAATATGTATTTTCTCATCTTAACTCCTTCTAACCATATGTTTTTAATATATCTTTCGCAACTTCTTCTTTGGAAATTCTAGCATCCATCGCTTTCTTTTCTATATAACGATGTGCTTGCGCTTCTCCCATATTTAAATACTCCATCAGTGTGTATTTTGCACGACTGATCAATTCTAAATTTTCCACTTTGGCATGTAATCGCAAATTTTCTTTTTCTGCTTGTGACAAGCGTTGATGTGTGGATAATCCCATACGAACCGCTTGTGTAAACATATGACGATTCAACGGTTTTCCAATAACCATCACGCCATGTCTTGTTAGTTTGCTACTCAGTTCATCAACCAGTTCATTTTTCACCAGAAAAAGGACACCACTTGTAGAGTTTTCGGTAATTTGTAATGTCAATTCATGTCCGAATTCATCTGATAATGGAGCATTAATCAACACCATATCAAATGCTTGTTTTGCCAGAACCTGTCTTGCTTCTGTTGCACTTTTTACACATTCTATTTTCTTTAAATCGATACTTGATAAAAGTTTAGTCAGTGCATCTAAACTTTTATCCAAACTCGATACAATTAAACAACTTGGCATACTGTATCCACTCCTACTAAATTAGGCGGAAGTATGGATCCAAGGCAAAAGAAGCTTCTTTATCAATTTGTTCTACTTCTTCTTTTTTGGCACGAATAAATGTCTCAAGTGTTTTCTCATTTAAATACGTTTTTATAAACGTTGATGTCTCCAGTTTTTTAATTGCTTCTTTCAAGCTATCTGGTAGCATTCTTGGACTTTTTGTATTTTCATGAAGTTCTTCATGATTTTTCATTCCTTCAACTCCAGCAAACAACAATAAAGCAAAGCTAATATATGGATTGCATGCTGCATCAGGTGAACGTAGTGTAATAAATGAATACTCATCATTTTTCTCACTAACACGAATTAATTCACTTTCATTTTCTTTTGACCACGTTATGTATTTTGGTGCTTTTTCACGTCCTAAACGTTCATATGAATTATGTATTGGATTTAAAAATGCACTCATATCATCAATTCGATTTAATATTCCAGCGATGAAACTTCTTTGTTCTTGAATATTAACTTCAAATTCATCATCAAAAATATTCCGATCATTTTTACTTAAAATCACTTTAATACGAAGTCCACTACCAGCCTCATTTGCCATTGGACGTGGCATAAAACTTGCATACAAATCATTTACCAACGCAATGCTTTTTACCGCATTTTTAAAAGTGATAAAATTGTCAGCACTCGGTAGTGCATGGTCTTTTTGAAACATAATAACATTTTGTCCCGGACCTTTTTCATGGTAGGAAAGAGTCGTTTTTACCCCCATTTCACCAAGAGCCAAACATACATCACGACGAATATTTTCACACTTATCAAGTGGTGTTACATCTAAATACGATGCATCATCGACTGGAAGATTTGTCGGTTTTCCATCTTCATCATTTTTAAAAACATAAAACTCACTTTCAATTCCAATTCGTGGTGTATATCCATAAGCTTCGCAAGCTTCCATCGCTTGCTTTAAAATATAACGACCATCACCTTCAAATGGACGGTGATCCACATGACGAATATCACAAAAAAAACGAACAACTTTCTCATGATTGCTGCGCCAAGGCAGTACTGTCATGGTTTCCAAATCAGGAAACAAGAGTAAATCCGTTTTTTTGAAGTTCATAAAACCGTTAACTATAGAAGCATCCAAGTTAACTCCAAATGTTGTTGCATCTTCGAAGTCTTCTGCATTAATTGAGAGATTTTTGAGGGTTCCAAAAATGTCGCAAAAAGCGAGTCGCACAAATTTCACATGATGCTGTTGAATGTATTGCAAAATATCTTGTAGCTCCATAGTCACGCTCCTTCTTCAAAATCTATTTTATGATTATAGTTTACAACTAAATTCCTGTCAATAAAAGATTTCATACTTGTAACTCTTTCTATTCATATCACACTTTTTACATTATGCAAAATAGATTACTAAAAATTGTTTGTAATTTACATATACTTTACATCTAGCTCTTCTATCAAGGAATCCTGTAGGGTTAACTCTTTTATATGTATGTGCTACACTTGTATTAGAAACACAATCATATGAGTAAATGAAAGGAGCTTATCATGTACAAATTTATCTATGATGTTATTCAACTGATGTTGTTACTTTACATTGCAATCAAAGTAAGTGATATTGGTAAAAAAGATTCAAATTAACCTTGACTTATACGTAATTATTGATTAAACTCATGGTAACAGCAAGGGTGCTGTAGATATATTTTTGTCTACGGCACCCTTTTTGTTTATTCAGGAGGAGAACTATGAGAACTAACGTTACTGAGATTTTCGGATCGAAGGTTTTCGACGATCGTTGTATGAAGGCAAAACTGCCTAAAGACATTTACAAGAAATATAAAGCAACGATTGAAGAAGGAAAACCGCTTGATCCAGAATGTGCGAGTACGATTGCAACTGCCATGAAAGACTGGGCAATTGAAAATGGTGCAACGCATTACACACACTGGTTCCAACCAATGACAGGAATTACAGCAGAAAAACACGATGCATTCATTACCCCTAGTGGAGATGGTAGTATCATTATGGAATTTTCTGGTAAGGAATTAATCAAGGGTGAACCTGATGCTTCAAGTTTCCCAAATGGTGGACTACGTGATACATATGAAGCTCGTGGATACACAGGTTGGGATCCAACCTCATGTGTGTTTATCAAAGAAGGAATTCTTTGTATTCCTAGTGTGTTCATGTCATACAATG
Source organism: Breznakia blatticola (assembly GCF_004365815.1). Lineage (GTDB taxonomy): Bacteria > Bacillota_I > Bacilli_A > Erysipelotrichales > Erysipelotrichaceae > Breznakia > Breznakia blatticola. The sequence continues at coordinate 58,947 of NZ_SODD01000008.1, read as the reverse complement.
GAGAATCACTAGATAAGAAAACACCATTACTGAAATCACAAGAATTACTGAATCGTCAAGCGTTACGTATTCTTAAACTTTTTGGCAAAACCGATGTAAAACGAGTGAATACAACCGTTGGTGCTGAACAAGAATACTTCCTTATTGATAAAAATCTATGGGATAAACGTAAAGATTTAATTTATACAGGACGCACCTTATATGGAGCTCGTCCCCCAAAAACACAAGAACTTGATGACCATTACTTTGGTGTATTAAAACCAAAAGTTGCTCGTTTTATGGATGACTTAAACGTTGAATTATGGAAACTTGGTGTTCTTGCCAAAACGCAACACAACGAAGTTGCTCCTGCTCAACATGAGCTTGCACCAATCTTCACGCTTACCAATGTTGCTACAGACCAAAACCAACTAACAATGGAAATTATGAAGAAAGTGGCACTTCGTCACGGACTTGTTTGTCTACTTCACGAGAAACCATTCGCAGGGATAAATGGTTCAGGAAAGCACAACAACTGGTCAATGGCTACTGATCAAGGTGAAAACTTATTAGAGCCAGGTGCAACACCTGAAGAAAATGCACAATTCTTGTTGGTTCTTGCAGCTTTAGTTAAAGCAGTTGATGAAAACCAAGATTTATTGCGTATCTCAGTTGCAAGTGCTGGAAACGATCACCGTTTAGGGGCACAAGAAGCACCTCCTGCAATTATCTCAATTTTCACAGGTACAGATTTAGAAGCCATCATTGAATGTATCATTGAAGATAAGCCTCAATGTAACCACAGTGCTGGAAAGATCGAAATTGGTGTTGACTCACTACCAGAATTTAAAAAAGACAATACGGATCGTAACCGTACTTCCCCTTTTGCCTTTACAGGGAATAAATTCGAGTTCCGTATGCTTGGTTCTCAACTATCTATTTCTTGTCCAAACATTATGTTAAATACGATTGTTGCACAAGCATTTAAAGAATTTGCAGACCGCTTAGAAGCATCTAGTGATCTTCAAAAAGATTTACATGATTTAATCAAAGAAACATTCACAAAACACAAGCGCATCATCTTTAATGGAAATGGATATGATGATAGTTGGGTAGTTGAAGCACAAAATCGTGGACTATTAAACTTACGCACTACATATGAAGCACTTCCTCACTATATGGATGCTAAAAATGTAGAACTATTTACTTCAAATCATATCTATACTGTCAATGAAATGAAAGCTCGTATGGATGTATTGATTGAAGAATACTCAAAAGCAATCAATATTGAAGCAGAAACAATGGTAAATATGGCAAAGAAAAACATTATCCCTTCCGTCTTAAAATACATTAAGGACTTAAGTGAAACTGTCGCTGTAAAAAAATCAATTGTTGCTGATTTAGATTGCATTACCGAAGAAGCTATGATTAAAAAACTAAACAAGTTAATCCATGAAGTATACACAAAAACTGAGTTATTAGCAGATGATATTGTTGCCGCAAACGGCATTAGCGATAACATTAAAAACGCGACATACTATGGTGAAAGTGTATTAGCAAAAATGGTAGACTTACGTGCAGTGGTTGATGAAATCGAACAAAACTGTTCTAAAGAATACTGGCCATTCCCATCATATGGAGATTTATTATACTCAGTAGCAGATTAGTCTTAGATATATAAAAAGCCTCGCTTGATTGCGAGGCTTTTTATATGTCTACACTGATTGTACGTTTAAACATTAAATTGAACTCATTATAATTGAAATTCAAATAAAACACATATGTTCCTGAATTCACTTGAGACAGATCAAATGTATAATAATCTTTTTGTTGTTGGTAATCACCTTCAACTTTTACGGTTTCACTTTTCACATACTCAAATGGAATAACTCCCTTTTGATTTAGCGTATAAGAAACCATAGGTGTGCGTGGTTTTTGATCTTTTTGCACATAATATGTAGTTTCCATATATAAAGTAGTCCCTTCAAGTCGATGTTCCTCCTTGAAACTCAATACCTCATCGATATAACGATACAAACGTTTTTCTAGTACTTTCCCATTTCCTAACGTTACTTTTATCGTAAACTCATTATTTCCTGTTTTAATTCCACTTTGAAATAGTGGAGTTGAGTAAACTGCTTGGCTAGTGACATCTTTTAGTAAGGTTGTATCATGAAAAATCTCAATCTTTGAAATTGTTTCACTACCTTGATTTATTTCCCAATGAAACGTTAAGTCGTTTGCAGAAGTCAACTTTAACGAGAAATTAGAAATACTAGTAGTTTTCTCACTATCATTTCCTGCAACAACCGTGTTTGGGGTGTTACTTGGCTGAACAAACTCATAAGTCAATATTGCAATCAATAGCAAAAGCACTGATGCAAGTGCAACAAAAATTTTATTTCGTTTCACAAACTCCATAGACCTCACGCTCCTTGCATTGATTATACCATACAAATAAGAAATGCTTGTCTATTATTGATTCATGCACATAAGAAAACCCAACAGATATTATCTATTGGGTCAAAATAATTAATCAAAAGCTGGAATGACTAAGTCACCAAATGTTTCTTCAATGAATGTTTTAACTTTTTCTGTGTGTAACGCTTTAATTAAAGCTTTTGTTTTTGCACTGTCTTCGTTTCCTTTTTTAACTGCAAGGATGTTTGCATATTTTAATGCACCTTTTGAATCTTTTGTTTCTGCAACAATTAGTTTATCTTCAACTTTATTTGTAAGTGCATAGTTTCCATTAATTACAGCGTAATCAACATCTGGTAGTGTTGCTGGAATTCCAGCTGCTTCCACTTCTTTGATTTCTACATTTTTTGGATTCTCTACAATATCTACAACTGTTGATTTTAAGTTGTTGCTATCTTTGATTTTGATAATGCCTTTTTCTTGTAACAATAGTAATGCACGGTATTCATTTGATGGATCATTTGGAATAGTAATAACTGCTCCTTCTTTTACATCAGCAACTGAAAAATCTGAGTTTGTTTTTTCATTATCCTTTGCATAAATTCCTAAAGGTTCAATGTGAATATTTGCTACAGCTACTAAGTCTGTTCCATTATCTTCATTAAAACTGATTAAGTATGGTTCATGTTGGAAGAAGTTTGCATCAATTTCTCCATCATCTACAACTGTATTTGGTAAAATGTAATCATCAAATACTTTTACTTCTAATTCATATCCTGCTTCTTTTAAATCTTCTTTTACTTCTTCTAAAATTTCAGCATGTGGTGTCGCACTTGCTGCAACTGTAATCTTTTCTAGTTTGTCATCAGCGCCAGCACTATCATCTGATCCTCCACATCCTGTTAAAACCAATAAACCAACAATTAAGCTTGCAATAATTTTTTTCATCTTCTTATCCTCCTTAAGATACACTTTTAATGTGTTAATTTTTTTGCGAAATAATTTGCACTTGATTCAATAATTACAACAATAACTAATATAATGACTACCGTTGTCCATGTTGCATCAAGTTCATGTCTTTGATATCCATAACGAATAGCGAAGGCACCTAATCCTCCACCACCAACTTGTCCTGCCATTGCTGTAAGTCCTAATGCAGAAACAAGTGTCATCGATATAGAACGTATCAATCCTGGAATACTTTCTTTAATGTAAACTCTTGTAATAATTTGTAAGGGGGAATCCCCCATTGAGATACTTGCCTCAATCAATCCAGAATCCACATCTGCCAATGCACTTTGTACTTGTCTAGCAAAGAATGGAATAATTCCAAAAACAAGTGTCACAAGCATTCCTGTGGTCCCTGTCGCCGTACCTACAAGTACTCTTGATAATCCCATCATCAATGGAATCAAAATAACAAATGGTACTGCTCTAAAGAAATTGATAAATTTATCAAATACAAAGTAGATAATTTTGTTTTCCAACAAGCCATCTTTGTTTGTAACTGTCACAATCACTCCAACAAGTAGTCCAAGTAATAATGCAACAATACCAGATGCAAGTAACATCCATATGGTTTCCCAAGTTGCATTAACTAATTCTTTCACCATAATTGGATCATTCATAAATTCCATTGGTAGTATATGATCAATTAATTCAATAACTTTACCAATGATCAATTCAAAGAATTGTGAAATTTGACTTCCCATTAATTTAACACCTCAACTTTCACACCTTGTTTTTCGATATATGAAATAGCATCTTGTCTATCTTTGGTTTCACCTTTTAGTTTTACAACGAGATTTCCAATTGGAGTTGCACTTAGTACTTCAACATTCGCAAATACGATATTAAATTCTAAATTAAATTGGTTAACCAATTCTGACATGATTGGTTCATCGGTGTTACTTGAACCATATGTTAAACGAAGCATCGTTTCATTTTCTTCCAACTTAACAAGTGGATTTTCTTCTTCAATCATTTCATATATTTCATTAATCGAAGTTGTCGTATTAATGAAATTCTTTGTTGTCTGATTTTGTGGGTTACTGAAGATATCCACAATATTTCCTTGTTCAACCACGACTCCATTTTCCATAATCGCAACACGATTACAAATTTGTTTTACAACCGCCATTTCATGCGTGATGATAACAATTGTAAGTTTTAATTTCTCATTAACTTCTTTTAGTAATTGCAATATCGATTGTGTTGTTTGTGGATCCAGTGCACTTGTTGCTTCATCACAAAGCAAGATGCTTGGATCATTTGCAAGCGCTCTTGCAATGGCAACTCTTTGTTTTTGTCCACCAGACAGTTGACTTGGATATGCTTTTGCTTTATCTGACAATTCTACAAGTTCAAGTAATTCACTTACTTTTGCTTCGATTTCAGCTTTACTTTTTCCACTACCTTTTAATGGATAGGCAATATTTTGTGCAACCGTTCTTGAACGCATCAGATTGAAATGTTGAAAAATCATTCCGATTTTCTTACGTTCTTCACGCAATTGCTTTGCTGGTAATTCAATTAAGTTTTTCCCATTTACCCATACTTCACCACTCGTTGGTCTTTCAAGCAAATTGATACAACGTATAAGTGTACTTTTTCCTGCTCCACTAAATCCAATGACACCAAAGATATCGCCTTCATCCACACTTAGCGATACATCTTTTACTGCATGCACATCATGTGTTTTTACTTGAAACGTTTTCGAAATGTGTTTTAAGACAACCTTTTCCATATATCCTCCAAAATCATAAAAAAAACATTCACCCATAAGGACGAATGTCATCGTGTTACCACCTTAGTTCATTATTGCATCACTACAATAACCTCTTCAAGTTCTATCAAACTCTAGCACGTTAACGGGTGCACACGGTACAATCTAAAGCAAGCTCTCAACTGTACTACTCCAAGACCATATTCAAGTTCGACTTATCTTATCCTTTTTCACCAACCAGGACTCTCTATGAAGACTTTTGAAACTCTACTCTTCTTTTCATCGTATTTGTTTTGTATTGAGTTCATTTTATGCTATTCATTTTTTATTGTCAACAGATTTTACATATCTTTTTTTCAAAATTTGTGACGACACATTACTTTTATGTCATAATATACCTATGATTCAATTTATAAAGAAATGGTTCCATCGTCGCTTTTATAAGAAACCTGTGATTCTTTGTATCCATGGATTTGGGCGTCGCCGTTCACACGAATATGATAACTTTAAACTATGGGGACAAGAGGATTATGAGTTTGTAACTTTTGATATCTTTGACTACAAAGATGAAGCAGATACCAATGCAAATCAATGGATTCAGCGATGTGAAATACAAATGGAACAACTCCTTCAAAAACATCATGAAGTATATGTTATCGGCTTTTCTATGGGTGGTGTACTTGCAAGTCATATAGCAAGTAAATATCCAGTAAAGAAGTTGATACTGCTTGCCCCTGCATTTGAATATATTAGTGCAAAAACGGTTTTAGAAGTTGTCGGAAAATTACTCTCGCAACAGAAAAACCCATCCGATATGTCAGTAAAACATACACAAGCATTTCGTGAAGTCGTTAGTGCATGTAAGGATGATATTGCAGCAGTCACTTGTCCAGTTCTATTCATTCACGGTGACAGTGATCCTGTAATTCCATTACGCAGTAGCATTAATGCATACAATAAGATAAAACACGAGGAGAAGCGTTTATACACCTTACATGAGGGTGTTCATCGCTTAATGCTAATGACAAATACAAACAACGAAGTCTACGAATTATTTGATGCTTTTATGCATGATCGAATCGTGACAAAACTTCGACCACAGGCATTTGATCCATATGCTGAAAACAATGAAGAACAACCTGTCGATATACAAAACAAAAATGAAGCAACTTGATGATTCAAGTGCTTCATTTTTTATATACACATACTTATAAAAGTTTTGCATTTTTAAGTAATTCTTCAATATATGTTCCATCTATTTTCTTCATGAAATGTTTAACCAAATGCTTTTCAACAAATGGTAATTCCATTTCACTAAGTTTCTTTTTATCTGATAGATAATATACTGAATTGGCAAGTTCACGAAGATCGTAAGCTGATGCAAAGACCTCAGGAACACCACGTTCAATATCAAGTAATTGATATACAGCTTCCATTGCCGTACGAACTGAATATTCAGTTGTGAAAACGGTATCTCTTTTTGTATCCGCAAAATTTCCAATAAAGGCTAAATTCGTTGCATCTTTTGGTACAACAAGTGGACGGTCACCTTCTTTACGTACCATAAAATACGAAGTGATAAATGGCATATACACTGGAATTGAGACACAACTATTTACCATCGCATCAATTTGATTTTCTGGTACACCTAAGTGATACATCAACTCCGCAGCAATTTCTTTACCCGAGCATTCTTCAACTGGTTTTTTGATGTAGTTTCCTGGAATTCCAGAATATAGCGCATATACCCATGCAACGCTTTCATTGTCTTTTTGTTCCTTGAAGTGTGGTTGTCTATGCATTGTAAATGATAACATCCAATTTGAATCTTTCACTGTGACAATTCCACCAGTCACCACTTTGCCTGAGCGCATTTTACGGTGTGTCAAACGTTCTAAATATGGTTCGATATCAAAGTTTTTAAACGTTACTGTTGCTGAAACATACCAACTTTTTTCTGGTAGATTTTCGCAGAACACATCCGGATTACCAAACTCTTTACTTTGACTTGCTAAGTTTTTCCATAACTTCCAACTTCCACCTAATTCATGTGTGATTCGTGCAGGTGTATTGTGATCACCTTGAGTTGAACTTTCAGTGATAGAACCATTTGTTACAAAGACTAAATCATTTTCTGATAGTACAACTTCCATAGGCTCATCATCCTTAACAAGCTTTAAGATTTTTGCGACTTTTTTATGCTCTGTTATATCAACAAGTACATTATCCACTCGTGTATTCATCTCAAAATGTACACCTTCTTTTTCCAAGTAACTCAACAATGGTTTGACTAATGACTCATATTGATTATACTTTGTGAATTTTAATGCAGTGAAATCAGGTAATCCTTTAATATGGTGAATAAAACGCATAATATATCGACGCATTTCAATAGCTGAATGCCATGTTTCAAAAGCAAACATACTACTCCAGTAAATCCAGAAATTCGATGCGAAGAATTCATCTGTAAATACATCTTCTATTTTCTTACCAATTAGACGATCTTCACTTGTCATAAATAATTCAACTATCTCTTTTTGGGCTTGTTTTGTTAAAGTAAACATACCATCATCAGTAACTCTTTGTCCGCGTTTTTCGATAATTCTACAATTTGAAGAGTTTGGATCATCTTTATCTAACCAGTAAAACTCATCAAGTACAGATGCATTTTCTACTTCTAGTGATGGCACAGAACGAAATAAGTCCCATAAACACTCAAAGTGATTTTCCATTTCACGTCCACCACGGACAACAAATCCATCGTGTGGTATAAATGTTCCATCCAAAGAACCACCATTGATACCTAACTCTTCATAAATATGAATATTACTACCTTTCATTTGACCATCACGAATTAAGAAGACCGCTGCAGCAAGTCCTGCTAAACCTGAACCTACAATATGTGCAGACTTATCATCAACTCCTTGTGGTTTTCTTGGTCTAGCAAATGCTTCATAATTTCCATTTGTATATTTCATATCTTCCTCCTGTATCTCAACATTCCTGCATACATTTCCACTATATAATTAATTAGTTCATGTGCATTAGTTGCATGCTCCTATTATATTTAGCGTACAATAGAGGTACAATAACCAGATTTTAAAATCTGGTGTGTGTAAAACAATTGACGAACGAGGTAGAAAAATGAATACATCACAAATTGAAAAAGGATTAGAGACAAAACATCATATTGATCAAACACTGAAAGCGATGATAGTAGAAATGCCCTTCCACAAAATTACCGTTCAAGAAGTAACTAAACGCTGTAACATTCATCGCAAGACCTTTTACATACACTATCCATCCCTTGATGATTATTTCATTGAACTGCAAGATACCATCTATAATCAATTGATGATGGTCAATGATCACAACTTCAAAGATGTTGATGAAATAAACTATGAACTGCTAATGCAAGTTGTATATGATTTCATCAACTGTGATCAATCGTTTTACAATTATCTAATGCAAGCAAACTCCTATATGTTTATATTCAACGGTGTAAAAAAGCGATATGTAAAACACGTAAAAACGTATATTTTAAAGAAATACCATTGTAATGATAAGGTTGCGCAAATCATTTCATCTTATGTACTTGAAAATATCGTACATTGTTATCGTATGTGGCTTGAACAACCAGATGAAATCAGCTTTCTTGAATATCAAAAACTAACTGCAAATCTTGTATACCACGGTTTGAAAAGCTTAAATGAAATCCCAAAATAAAAAGAGAATCCGCGATTCTCTTTTATTTTTTTCGTACACTTTCTAATAAGCTTAGTTTCAAATCTAACAATTCCTTCGATAAATCTACATAGTATTCTTGTGGATATTCAAAACGTAAGATTTCATCCCACATCGTTTCTCTACTTGCATTTGCATGTTTACGAATATCTTCTAAACTTGGGCAATCATAAACAAGATTTCCATGTTCAATAATTGGAACCAATAAGCGTTCCAAACGATACGTTCCTTTTTCAATAGTTTTAAACTTCCAAACATCTTGTGGGTGATAAATCACAAGATCTTCTTCTTCATTTAACACTTCGTGAGAGAGTGTTAATAAATCAGCAAGTGCTTTTCCATTTTTTAAGCAATATACACGATATAATTCTTTCTTTCCAGGATTTGTAAGCTTGATAGCATTATCTGATACTTTAATTTTTGGCGTATAACTTCCATCTTCTTCTTTAATTGAACTTAGTTTATACACTCCACCAAAGACTGGAGAACTTTTTGAACAAATTAAGTTTTCACCAACTCCAAAAACATCAATTTTAGCACCTTGATCAATTAGTGACTTAATAATATATTCATCAAATGAATTAGATGCAATAATTTTTGTGTCCTGCATTCCTTCTGCATCCAATCGTTCACGAATTCGTTTTGATAAATAGGCAATATCCCCACTATCAATTCGAACACTTTGTAAGTAGTTTCCTTGTGGTAGCAGAACTTCTTTATGCACACGAATGGCATTAAGTAGACCACTGTTTAATGTGTCATAAGTATCTAGCAATAATGATGTTTCTTTTGGAAAGTGTTTTGCATATGCAACAAACGCTTCGTACTCACTTGGATAGCTTTGAATAAAACTATGCGCCATTGTTCCTGAGACAGGCATATGAAACATTTGTCCTGCTTTTGTATTACTTGTTCCAAATACCCCACCAATATATGCTGCTCTTGCTCCATAGTTTGCAGCATCAAAGTTATGTGCACGTCGTGCTCCAAACTCTAATACACTTCTACCTTTACTTGCACGAACGACACGATTTGCTTTTGTTGCAATTAAACTTTGATGATTACAACATAATAGCAAAGCCGTTTCAATTAACTGTGCTTCGATAATTGGTGCTTCGACACGAATAATTGGTTCGTTTGGAAATACGACAGTTCCCTCTTTTACTGCATATACATTACCTGTAAAAATAAAGTGACGTAAATAATCTAGAAACTTTTCATCGAAACGTCCCAATGATTGTAAATAGAAAATATCTTCTTCATTAAAATGCAAGTTTTGAATGTAACCAATCAATTCTTCTAGTCCTGCAAAAATTGCAAATCCTCCATTATCTGGATTTTTACGATAGAAGTAATCAAAAGTTACAACTTGGTCTTGTCTTCCTTCATTAAAGTACACTTGAGACATCGTCAACTCATAGAAGTCCATCACAAGTGATAAATTACGTGCATCACGTAAATCAAATTTTAAATCGTATGTTTTCATAATATTACTCCATTACCACAACTTGAATACCATTGTTTATCATTAATTCACAAGCAGTTTGATTTGCCTTGTCACGAGAATGTACTTCTGGAATATCATACGTTTCCACCATATTCACAGGTACAATAACACGTTTATCACTTAGATTATGTTCATTGATAAATGTTTGTAAACTTAATGCAAAGTGTAAAATGCAAATATCTGTACAACAACCAACTAAGACAAAATCATCAAATTGACTTAATAAGTCAGGTAATTGATCTTGAAATTCTTTTGCCATAAATGTATTGGTACTATTTTTATGAATCAATCGTTTAACTAGTGGTTGCATTTCATCAATCACTTCACTTTCACTAGTATCCTTAATACAGTGAATTGGATATGCATCAAATTCTTTTGCATCCAAGTTGTGAGAATCACATATAAATGTCGTTGCATGTGCTTGTTTTACAAGATCTTGAATTGGATTTGTAATATGCATAATGTAAGAATCACTAAGTGCTCCTTCTTTGATAAAGCCATTAATCATATCCACAACAAACACATGTGGTCGCTGCAATTCAGACAAAGATGTCCTTGCCAAGGTGTCCATTGTTTCTGGTTTTAATTTTGCCATAAACTTCCATCCTTTACTTTATGATTACTATTATACACCAAACTGTGAACTTTACCTGAAAAATATCAACAGCCCTTGTATTATTCTTTAACAGGAATATAATATATCTTAATACAAAAGAGGTAGACATGAATAAATTAAAATACAAGTTATATCAATTTATGCAAGGACGTTATGGAAATGACCAACTGAACACTTTCTTGTTGGCATTTGCAGTAGTCTTCAACATTGTAATGGCATTATTTGTGGGTAGTAATTGGATTACTGCCACAATAACGTGGATTCCGCTTATCATTTTCTGGTTTCGTTTCTTCTCACGTAAAGTATATCGCCGTCGTATTGAAAACAATAAGTTTCTAGGAATGTGGTATAAAATCCGTGCTCCTTTTAGACGCACAAAACGCAGATTTGAAGATAAGAGTCATAAGTACTACAAATGTCCTAAGTGCAAACAAGTTGTACGTGTGCCTAGTGGAAAAGGTAAAATTGAAATCACTTGTCCAAAGTGTAAAACAAAATTTTCAAAGAGAACATAAAAAAAGCCCTTAAATTGGGCTTTATTAATTAGGATGTAAAACAAGGTAGGAAGATAGGAAAGGGATATTTAACCTCGTTTTACTTAGTTCATTATAGCAATAGGTCAAAGAAATGTAAATATTAATTTGAATTTTTTCATTAATGTAAATAAATTGAAAATAAAAAGCAATCATGCGTGTTGATGATTGCTTTTTATTTTGAGTAGACGCCCTTCCTACAAAGCGCATGTCAAAATTAATGTTTTGGGGGGATAACAATGAATTTTAGACAAAAACTCGACATTTCCTACCTTCCTAGTAGGAAAATAAGATATTACTTTGTTCACCCTTCCCTGGTGAACATTTTGGTATGTATACCTTTCCTATCCTGTCTATATAATACCATAAAAGAAAACAATGTCAAGCATTTCCTACACGTTTAGTAGGATTATATTATAATAAAGAAAAAATCACCTAAATATAGATGATTTCCAAATTCCCAAGAGCTACTTCTCCAGTAATAAGAAGTTTTGGTAGATTATAGTCTCTTTCATGAAAACCTTCATCTACACCACCTAAACTAGAAGATACATCAACTTGTGTGTTCCATTCTTTTGGAATATATAAAGTAAGAGTAGCAAGTGATACATCTAGTTTGATTGTCGCTCCCTCTGGATCTAGTTTTGCTTGTTGTAAATATAATTGAAGAGAACCTAAACTAACTTCTGCTGTAATTAGTCGTAGATTTTGTGAATGTATATATTGTGCACTTCCTGATAATGCAGTATCAATATTGATCACACTTTCATCATGGCTGCTTTGTTTTGTATAATCTGCATGTTTTCCACTACGGTGATAGCGAATATGATTGTAACGATAGGAGTGATCTTTGAATATAATAGAAAGTCCAATACTTACAAACACCCCAGCACCCATTAATGGAAAGAAGCTTAAGACATCTTCAATTTGTAGATAGGAACGATTAATCCATACTGCCAAACATAGTGGCATTACAATTAAAAACCAGTTTCTGTATTTAATATTACTTACAACACATAGCAGTAATAGTACAGTCCAAATCATATGCATTAGATTGATAGATAATCCTAACATAGGAACAAGTACAATCATGACCCCTACTGCTATAAACACAATTCCCCATAGCCAATTTGTTTTTTTATTCATAATAACTCCTTTCGTGAAGACGTAGCTTCAATTCTTTGTAATACATTCTAGAAACATAAACTTCTTTTACACTATTCATGAACCGAACCAAACTGCTGCTTGTGAGGTTCTTTTGAATCGACATCACTTTAGTGATATTTATAATCGTCGATTTACTTACTCGCATAAAGTATTCTGGTAATTCTTTTTCTAACTCGTATAGTCGATGTTTAACCATATACGCATCATTCTTCGTGTGGGCATACACGCTGTCTTCTGATGTTTCAAAAAAGAGAATGTTTTCCACTGGTACATACAATTCTTCTTCACCCTTGTAGAGTACTAACCGTTTTACCCCTTTGAGTCGATTTTGGATGAATTTTTGTATATCTTTTATTTCTTTAGTTATATCTTTTGTTTTAATGACAATTTCTTCATCATTATCATCTTCAATTAACTCAATGTGTATCTTCATAAAATTCTCCTTACATGTATTATACTAAACTCAATGAAAAAACATAGGCTTTCACGCTAAGTGGTAAGAATTTACGGTTAAGATGCAATAATTGAGCATCATGCACGCTTTTAAGTAGTTATCTGCACTTGAGATTGTAAAAATGACATACATTGTATGCCAAATGTATGCCAAAATCGAATGAGCATAATAAAAACCTCTATTGCTAGAGGTTTATTGCTTTATATGGGGCGACCGATGGGATTTGAACCCACGCATGACGGGACCACAACCCGCTGTGTTAACCACTTCACCACGACCGCCATATTTCAGTAAGCATTACCTATTATAAACAAAAAGATACCGTTTGTAAATAGGTTTTGCTCACTATTTGAAATAATTTTACTTATTCTCTGGAGTTGGTGTTACTGTCTCAGGATCCACTTGTGCTGAAATCTCAATTTCAACATAATCACCATCTTTTTCTTTTACATTTAAGACACGTCCAATAAAACCAGTAACATCTTTATTTTCTTTAAGATATGCACGAAGTTTCGTCATATCTTTTTTATTGATACTTCCTAAGAAAGTTCCATTATCTAAAGACACCTTTTCTTTTTCTACGATAATTTTAGATCCAATTGCAATTGAGTTATATGCATCTGGTAGTTCTGTTTCTACTTCTGTAGTCATCACAATACGTTTACGCATGCTAGCATTTACATCTACTTTTTTACGCAATCCGTTTACTTTGTCTTTAAAATTAATATTAGGTGTAAACTCAATTCGTTCATCAATGGATTTTAATGCACTAATTGAACCCATTGCCGTTAAAACAAAGAATAACGTAATGAATAAAATAACTACTCCTAAAAAGATACTAAGTGTAAATGCATAAACAGTTAATACCGCAAAGGCAATTGCGATTAAAAGTTCAACAAAGAAACTCTTCTTTAATTGGTCTGCACTTTTCCATTCAGTTCCTATTTTTACTTTTTGCTCAGCAACTTCCCAGTCACCACCATTTTTTTCAACATTTTCTTTTTGTTCATTAACTTCTTGATTCTTTTTCATAACGCGCTCCCAATTCTAACAATAATTATTATACTAAGTATCTGATACTTTTACAATTGCAATCATACACTTCACGTAATATTCAATATTGATATGCAAGAAAACCGATAGTTAAAAACTACCGGTCATTTCTCTTATGCTTCTTTTGCTTTTCGTGCCTTATCAATGATTTGATCTTTCATTGCATTTGGTATTTCATCATAGCGTTCAAATTCTTGCGTATAATGTCCACGACCTTGTGTACAAGCACGTAGTATCGTTGGGAAGTCAAGTATTTCTGCTAATGGTGCAGTTGCTGTAATTACCTGTTTTCCTCCTTCAAGATCCATCGAAATAATCATTCCTCTACGTTTATTGATTTCACCAATTACATTTCCTGTGTATTCATCAGGAACTGAAATTCTCAAACTCATAATTGGTTCCAATAATACTGGGTTTGCTTTAGGAATACCATCTTTATAAGCTAAACTTGCAGCAAGTTTAAATGATAATTCATTTGAATCGACATCATGATATTTACCATCATATAAAACCGCTTTTGTGTTTACCATTTTGTATCCAGCCAGTACTCCAGTTTCCATAGCTTCACGTAACCCTGTTTCAACTGCTGGGAAATATCCTTTTGGCACTGCTCCACCAACAACTCGTGTCTCAAAAACCATTTCTTCTTCATCTGGATTCGGTAAGAATTCAATAAATACATGTCCGAATTGTCCATGACCACCAGATTGTTTCTTGTGTCGACCTTCGGCTTCCACTTTCTTTTTAATCGTTTCACGATATTGTACTTTTGGATCACTTAATTCAACATCGACTTTATAGCGATTTTTCATTTTATTAACAATCACTTCAAAGTGTTGTTCTCCAACTCCATAAAGAACAATTTGTTTCGTTTCTTTATTGTTATCGATCCATGTTGTTTGATCTTCTTCGAGTACTTTTTGAAGTGCTCCATTTACTTTATCATCATCCGCTTTTGTCTTTGGACGAATTGCATGACCAAGTAGTCCTTTTGTAAATGGTATTGGATCTGCCACATAATGTTTTCCTTTATCACAAAGTGTATCATTCGTTTGTGTAAATTGTAATTTACTTACCGCTCCAATATCACCTGTAAATAGTTTTCCTACAGCAGTTTGGTGCTTTCCTTTGATAATAAAGATTTGTGAGATTTTCTCCATTTCATCTTTTTTCGGGTTGTATACTGCCGTATCACTTGTCAGTGTACCACTTAACACCTTTAAGAACGAAATTTTACCAACAAATGGGTCAACAATTGTTTTAAATACAAGTGCGCTTAACGCTTCATCTTCTGCTGTTTGTAGTTCCACTAATTCATTTGTTTTTGTGTCAGTCAGAACAATTGTACCTTGCTCACCATACGTTGGAAAATACTTCACAATAAGGTCCATTAAACGTTCAATACCAACTGATAACGTTGCTGAACCACTAAATACAGGAACAATATCCCCATTACGAACACCAATACGAACACCTTTTGTAAGTTGTGCTTCAGTGAATTCTTCTCCACTAAAGTATTTTTCCATCAATTCATCATCACCCATTGCTACAGTTTCTGCAATTTGTGCTTTATATGTATCAACGATTTCACGATAGTCATCAGGTACATCATATGCTGTATCACGACTAGCCTTTTCACCTTTAAAGTACCACACTTTATCTCTTAAAATGTTAATTGAACCAATTACTTCTCCATTTTCTAAAATTGGCATCTCAAAAGGAATAACACTTTTCCCAAATGTATCACGCAATGCATTGTATGTTTCATCAAATGATGTATGATCTTCATCTAGTTTGTTAATAAAGAAAATTGCTGGAATCTTTTTATCCTTTGCAGCTTCCCACGCATTAATCGTTCCTGGTTGTACTTTATCTTTTGCACTCACAATAATTAATGCATTATCACAAACTTCCATTGCTGCTTCTTGTTCTCCAATATAATCTAGATATCCTGGAGTATCTAAGAAGTTAATTTTATAATCTTGCCACTCAATTGGAACAATCGATGTATAAATCGACATTCCTCTCGCAATTTCTTCACTGTCATAATCAATAAGTGAACTTCCTTCACTTGTTTTTCCAAAACGATCACTTGCTTTTGTAAAATAAAGCATCGCTTCTAAAATAGAAGTCTTTCCTGAACCACTATGTCCTAACACGGCGACATTACGTATTTCACTTGATTTATAATCTCTCATACTTTGTCCCCCTATCCTAATAACGGTTCAAGTTCACTTTTTAATGACTCTCGAACATAATTGATGGCTTTCTTTCCATCTTCATCTTCAATATTTTTATCTGCACCATAATCAAGTAATTTTTCAACTAATCCTGCATATCCAGCATATGCTGCGCGCATTAATGCAGTACAACCATTATTATCTTGTAAGTTTACATCTGCTTTTGCCACTAGCAATAAATCAATTGCATCTTGTTTATACGCTAGACATGCTTCCATTAATGCGGTTCTTCCTTTTTCATCACGTAAATCGAGCATTAAATCACCTTTCAATAATTCACGAATTACACGATCATACCCCAAGAATGCTGCACGCATCAATGCTGTGCGTCCCTTGCAATCTTGAATATTAATATCCGCTCCTGCTTCCATTAATTTCTTTACGATGGTCTTATTACCTTTTTTTGCTGCTCCCATCAATGCAGTTCTTCCTTGATTGTCTCTTAAATTTACATCTGCACCATTATCAATTAAAATTCGTACGACATCTTTATAATCTCTTTTAGCAGCACGCATGAGAATGGTTCTTCCTTCTGGATTTTGATAATTAATATCCAATCCCTTTTTAATTTGGGCAACTAGTGTAGTTACATCCCCCGTAGCTCCTGTGTTCCACAGGATTTTCATTTGCTCGTCCATTTCAACACTTCCTTTCATTCACTAAAAAATGCGAATTCTCTTCGCATCATGAAACAAACAAAAAAATTGGGATGATGATTTCTTCACTTACTGATCCTTGAATGTTTTGCATACTCATCACCCCTCTCTTGAAATTAATATAGCAAATAAAAACCACATGCGCATCCATGTGGTAGTATCTGCTAATAATTTGGAATTTTTGCAAGAATCGCTTTAACTTCTTTTTCTGATTCATCTGTAAAATCAAGTCGAAAGTGTTCAATTCCCATTTGCTTGTATTGATCAATATTTGCAATTTCATCTTTTGGCATATCTTGATAGATGGAAATGTAGCCATCTTTATCTTCTTGAAGATAATATCGATGCTTATGTAAATCCTCTAAATAATATTGCGCATTTACATTTGTCCTTGAAATTGCTGCTTTGATAATATTGGTTTTGATATGCATCACTTTTGCTTTTCCATAAAGAACAACACCTATATTCGGTAAAAAGTGATATGTCTTTTGAAAGTCTTGAACAAGATCAAAAATTGCTTCATGCGTCAATTCGCGTGACACATAAATATGTTGATTTTGCATCGATTGTAAATATGCCAAAGATTCACTGTTGGATACATTAAGACTTTCATCAATGATTTTTCCTTGATTTAGACCTCCGATATCCCCGACCATCTTAGCTTCATCACATTGTGTACTTACAACATTGCTCTGGCGATACATAACAGGCATTTGATCTTTGTAGGTTTTATACAACTCATAATTGCTTGTGAATAGGCTAGCTTTTACATCTTTACATGCAAGTAATTGTTCCTCGTTTAGTACCGTAAGTTCAAGTGAAAAACTTTCAAATGTGTCCTTGATAGGTGCACATGCAAATTGTACATGTTTACGTGTGAAATCTTGTACCCGCAAATCATAAAGTGCATCCAATGCTTGTCGACGTAAAGCATTAATTTGCTGTAAAGGTAAGAAAATATCATCATCTTTTTCTACTTCAATTTGTTTAAAGGCAAATATTGTATCGTTGGTTTTATCGATACGTTTTTGAATATCTGCTGCTTCAACTGGACGCTTTTGTGCTTTATCAATATTACAATCACTTACTTTTTGCACTTCATGGATACCATCACTGACAGTTATTTCTAAAGGTTTACCAATGCGTAATTTCACTTTTGCATACACATCTACTTTTCGTTTTAGGTGTTGATAACTTTGACTAATTGTTGCTTCAAGTTGCACATCCTTTGTCTTAACTACTTCACAGCCAACTTTAACGGAAAGTTTTCCTTTATCAATCTCGATTACATCTCCTTTATTGGCACCATTGACTAGTAAGTCTTGTACATAAATTCGATTCAGTGTAAATCCATCATTACTTTCATTTAGAAAACGAATCCCGTCATGTTGTTTAATATCTGCAACTAGTGAAATTCCAATACGATTGTTGCGAATATATACAACTTTACCTAAAGGAATACCGACATGATTTGGTCTTTCGTGATTCATCATTTGCTTATCATTCTTTTCATGAAAATGAGCTTTTGTGTAATGACGATTAAACAATACCTTCAACTGGTCCAATTGATCATCTCGTATCTTGAAATGTTCTTGATCAATTGCTTGACGATACAACATCGTTGTATATGCAACATATTGTGGACTTTTCATTCGACCTTCAATTTTCAGTGAATGCACTTCGGCATTTTTTAACTGGTCAATATCTTCTAATAAAAAGTTATCTTTTGGACTTAGTAAATATGCATAATCGTGTACCATCGTTCCATTTTCATATAAGCGATATAGCATACGACAATTTTGCGCACACATTCCACGATTTCCACTACGATGCATATGAAGCGCAGAAAATAGACATTGTCCTGAAAATGAAATACAAAGTGCTCCATGCACAAATACTTCTTTTTCTATATCTATGTCTCTATAGCTTAACATTTGCTTATATGAAGTCTCACGGGCGAGTACTGCACGGCTAACACCTTGACTATGCAAAAAGGCTAATGCTTCATGATTGTATATATGCATTTGTGTAGAAGCATGCACTTCAAAATCAGGATATGTTTTACGTATTGCATAAAGTAAGCCTAAATCTTGCACAATACAAGCATCTACTTGCGCATGATATAAATCATCAATGTAATGCATCACGTTGTGGAATTCATGTTGGTAAATTAGTGTATTAACAGTTATATAAATTTTACATCCATATGCATGCGCATACTGAACCATTTCGCGTATTTCATCCATTGAAAAGTTTGCCGCAAAGGCTCTTGCCCCAAACAATTCTCCACTTAAATATAAAGCATCTGCTCCATTTTGAATGGCAGCAATCGCACTTTCTTTATTTCCGGCTGGTGCCAATAACTCAATTTTTTTCATGTCCGTATTGTATCATAAAGTTGCATATGTTTTTCATTTTTAATAAATTGTCTTATAATGTACATAGTTAAGGAGGATTCATAATGTTAGAAGTTTTTAATAAACGTTGTAGTATTCGAAAATATCACGACAAAGTTGTAGAAGATGAAAAGTTACAAGAAGTTCTTCATGCAATTCAAAGTGCTCCAACTTGGAAAAACAAACAATGCTTTGAAGTGATTGTGGTTGATGATCGTCAAACATTAGAAAAACTAGGTGCCCTTGTGCGCTATAACCCAAGTGAAAGTGCCTATACGATGTGTTCACATAACCTTGTATTCATTGCTCGACCAGACAGTAGTGGACTACGTGATGAAAAACCATACTACATGGCAGATACAGCAATCGCAATTACGCACGCAAGCCTAGAAGCAACAAATCAAGGATTAGGTACTTGCTGGGTTGGTGTATTCCCTGAAGAAGAAGTAAAAACCTTACTAAACATTCCAGAAACTTATAAAGTTGTTGCCCTTATGCCTCTAGGATATGCAAATGAACCATATGCAAAACGTCCAAGACGCGAAATTGATGCAATCGTGCATCACAATACATACTAAAGGAGAAAATTATGCAAAACTATACATTAAAAAATGGTGTTGAAATTCCAAGAATTGGATTTGGTACTTGGAAATTAAACACAAGAGAACTCGCTTATCCAAGCGTGAAAGAAGCAATTAAAGCAGGATATACACATATTGATACATCTGCAGTGTATGCCAATGAAGAGTTCGTTGGTGAAGCCATTCGTGATGCAAATGTAGATCGTGAAAGTCTATTCATCACAACAAAACTATGGAACGACGTACGCGGTTATGACGAAACACTGGATGCATTTAACACTTCACTAGAAAAACTAGGTGTAGACTATATTGATTTATATTTAATTCACTGGCCAAACCCAGTAAAATATCGTGAGAACTGGCAAGCGATGAATGCTGCTTCATGGAAAGCGATGGAATACTTATATAAAGAAGGAAAGGTGCGTGCAATTGGAGTATCAAACTTCTTACCACACCATCTGCAAGAATTAGAGAAAACAATGGAAATTGCACCAATGGTGAATCAAATTGAATTACACCCTGGTCAATTACATAAAGAAACGGTAGCGTATTGCCGTGAACATGAAATTCTAATTGAAGCTTGGAGCCCATTAGCAAGCGGTGATTTGATTCAGAAAAAAGAAATCGTGGAATTAGCTGCAAAATACAATAAAAATGTTGGACAATTACTTTTACGTTGGCACTTACAACATGACTTCTTGCCACTACCTCGTTCAACAAATCCAGAGCGTATTGCCTCTAACTTAGATGTCTTTGATTTTGATATCACAACAGAAGACATGAATTATATCGACGCATTACCTTATGAGGATACAAACTCTAACACAGATCCAGATACAGCAAACTTCTAAAAAAAGGAACTTACGAGTTCCTTTTTTTATATACATTTTACATAGAGTTGGCAAGGATTATGAGCATCCCATAAGGTTGGAAATATCTCTACTGGTAGAAAACCTTCCTTTTGGTAAAACAAATTCGTTTGATCATACGATGCATAATGTCCACTTGCGACTGTTTTTACTTGAAGCATTTTGTATCCATGATTTTTTGCATAGATTTCTGCTTGTTGAAGTAAAGCATGACCATATCCTTTTCGTTGTTTATCGATATAAACACCCATTACTGTTACTTCTAAAGTTACTTCGCTTGTTTTTTTCAAACTAATAAAACCAACTGGTTTATTTGTTTCAAATACTACAAAACAAATTTCATTACGTGTTTGCTCGATATAATTTTCACGTGAACTTTCTATACCAAACCAAGTCTCTAACCGCTCTAACACCGCACGCGCAATAGTTTCTTTTTGTTTTACATCTTCAATTAGACATACATCCATATTATTGAAGTTTGATAATTTCTAAGCGACCATTGTTGTTGATGACATAAATCGTTGCTTCACTTTTCAATTCATCAGCTTTTACACTTGTATCTTCATATGAAATTGAAATTGTAACAACATATGCATCAAAATCTTGTGTTTCTACCGTATCTGTTGTTCCTTCAGCTTCATTTCCAGGAACTGTAACTGTATAACTTAATGCTTCTGTAGTCGTATTTGTTACTTTCGCTTCACTTACGACTGGTAAGTTTGCTTTTCCATAATCATCACTGATGAAACGGTAATTTGCATATACGTAGTTCATGGCAAACGTCTTCCATTCCTCACGACGATCTTCAGGGATGTATGTTAATCCACCAACATCTTCTGAACTTTCTTTATTTTTTAAACTAAAGAAATCAATCGCAAAGTTTTGTGCAACTAAATTTGCAATTTTTTCTTCATCATTTGATTTAAGTGCATCTGTTAATTCATTGTAAGTTACCACTTGATATTCAAATGCATTTTTTGGTGCTTCATATACTTCATTTGTTTTTATTTGTGTCTTTGCCACTTCTACTTCATCATTCTTTGATCCACCACATGCGACCAAAGTAATCAGCATTGCGACAAGAAATAATTTTCCAAGTTTTTTCATAGTGCCTCCTGCATATACCAAAACATTATACCATAAATCAAATAATGTAGATTCCTTTTTTAAACAATTGCACACCATGGTATAATAGGAAAAGAAATTATGAGGTGTCTATGAAATTAATAGCAAATAACTGGAAAGATTATGAATGTATAGATTGTGGAAATGGAGAAAAATTAGAGCGTTGGAAGAACGTGATTTTACGTCGTCCAGATCCTCAAGTTATATGGCCAGTCGATACGTCAAACTCTATGTGGAGAAAAGTTGACGCGCATTATCATCGCTCAAAATCTGGCGGTGGTCATTGGGAGTTTATCAAGAAAGTTCCTGAACATTGGACAATTTCATATAAAGAACTGACTTTCAAAGTTAGCCCTACAGGATTTAAACACACAGGTTTATTCCCTGAGCAAGCAGCAAACTGGGACTATATGATGGATACAATTAGAAATAGTGGACGTGATGACATTCGAGTTTTAAATCTATTTGCTTATACTGGTGGAGCAACTCTTGCATGTGCCAGTGCAGGCGCAAGTGAAGTAGTTCACGTTGATGCATCAAAAGGAATGGTCAACTGGGCAAAAGAAAATATGCAACTCAGTCATCTAACAGATAAGAAAATTCGTTTTATTGTTGAAGACTGTGTCAAGTTCGTAAAACGCGAAGCAAGACGTGGACGTACATATCACGCAATTATTATGGATCCACCAAGTTATGGAAGAGGACCAAATGGTGAAATGTGGAAAATTGAAGAACAATTGTATCCACTAATCTCTGCTTGTCTAGATATCTTAGATAAAGATGCATTATTTTTCCTAGTAAACTCGTATACAACCGGATTAGGGGCAACTGTACTAGAAAATGTTTTACACTTAACCGTGAAAAAGCAACAAGGCCAAGGTCAAGTTACTTGTGGTGAAATTGGATTACCAATCACATATACAAATCAAGTTTTGCCATGTGGAATCTACGGACGTTGGGAAGCAAAATAGTAAAAAAAGAAGCGTATCATATCACATTATTGATTTGCTTCTTTTTCATTGTCTTCTAATACTTTATAGATCAGTTTTGCAATTCCATCTTCTTCATTGCTTAATGCTACATAATTTGCAGCATTTTTAACTGTTTTACTTGCCTGTCCCATCGCATATGAATTCTCGAATTTCTCAAGCATTGAGATGTCATTTAAGCCATCACCAACTACGAGTACTTCTTCAGGTTTATACCCATACACATCACATACTTGTTGAATTGCATGTCCTTTTGTTGCTGCTAAAGCATTCACTTCAAGGTTCAATTCGTGTGACGATGTTACGGTAATACCTTGAACTACTTCAAGTGCTTTTT
Source organism: Breznakia blatticola (assembly GCF_004365815.1). Classification (GTDB taxonomy): domain Bacteria; phylum Bacillota_I; class Bacilli_A; order Erysipelotrichales; family Erysipelotrichaceae; genus Breznakia; species Breznakia blatticola. Next base: position 35,555 of record NZ_SODD01000008.1, on the reverse strand, counting down.
GTACATCGATTTTATTTTGTGCATCAGTGCAAATAATTTCTAATTTTAAAATCTCTAAATCCAAAATATTTGTAAGATTACTTTCAACATGATAGTCCTTTGTAAAGTTTTTAATGATTTCATCTAAGTTTTCTTGTTTTTCTCCATGAAATAATCTTAAAATTCTTTCACGAACATAACCGATAAAATCATCACCTTCATAAAATGCATAACGACCTTCTGTAGCATAATAGTCAGGAGAAAGTCCAAATGTGTCAAGAATTGCTTGAATTTCAACAATTGCATCACGTTCTAATGGATTTACAACTAAACAATTGCCTTGATTATCATAGAACTGCGCTCCATTTAAAGCAATACACTTTGGTCGAACATCAATTGGTTCTATTGCTTGCTGTAAAGCTAAATAGTCTCTTCCACTTGCTGGCATAAAAGAAACGCCATGATGACGTAACATTTCAACCGCTTTAATATTTTCTTTACTTACCACATGGTCCTCATTCAATAAAGTTCCATCTAAATCACTTACAAATAATCGAATCATACATACTCCTATAATTTTAATGTGTCAATAAAATGCAATTGTAAACCTTGCATTTCTTTTTGTGCTATTTGCTCCAAAGAGCGATCGAGTAGCACACTTGGGTTATGTGCATCATACCCAAAGACAACCTTACATCCTTTGTTTGCAATAATTTTAAACACATCATAGTGTGGATACATATATTGCATTCCTGTAGGATATACCTTCTTACCATACTTCATCCCTTTAAGATTGATTTCTAAGACTGCATCATTGCGATTTACGGCATCACAAATACGTGCGATTGCTTCTTCATTGCGTTTGGTGAAATCTTCTTTTCCTAGCATAAAGTAATCCACATGTGCTACATATGTAGTCAATTTTGCATCTAATGCTGCAATGATTTGTTCTGCCATATAATCTACATCATCATCACTACAGCCATGATCATAATAGTGATCAAAGTTTTTTGCATGTTGACCAACAATCATATAGTCACAACGTGATTGAACATCCTTAAGGTATTCTTTCTTATCTTCAAAATATTCGAACTCAACACCTACACGGATTTCAATTTGATCTTTATACTTCTCTTTTAGTTCATACATACGTTGAAAGTAGGCATCCATTTCAAGAAACGGAATTCGCTCTTGTGGATCGTCCCAACCATCATATCCTAAATGTTCACTAAAACCAAGTACTTGAAAGCCTGATTTGATTGCATTTTGAATATATTCTTCATCTTTTCCAACTGCATGTCCACAACGAACGGTATGTGTATGATAATTAAATGACTGCATTAATATTTCTCCACAGGTTTTCTTTCTGGTTTTAAGTTCCCACTTTTTTGACTACGTTTTTCAAGTTCATTATTTACATCATCCAATGTAATATTCTTTTCTGCCATTAAGACAAAAAGGTGGTAAAGTAAATCGCTAATTTCATTTACGATTTCCTCTTTATTATTTTCCTTCATTGCTGCAATAATGACTTCGGTTGCTTCTTCACCGATTTTTTTCAAGATTTTTTCTAAACCTTTTTCATATAAATATGCAGTATAGCTTCCAACTTCTGCATGTTCTTTTCGATCAAGTAGTGTTTCATATAACACTTGTAATTCATTTTTTGCCATACGTCCTCCTATAAAACTTTATGAAAGAAACATGATTTTTCACCTGTATGACAGGCAACTCCATCCTGTTTCACAACTAACAATATTGTATCATAATCGCAATCCAAATACATATGAACCACGTGTTGATAATGCCCACTTGTTTCACCTTTTAGCCAAAGTTCGTTTCGACTACGTGAGTAATATGTCGCTAGCTTTGTGTCGATTGTTTTTTGTAAGCTTTCTTCATTCATATATGCAAGCATCAAGATTTCATTGCTTCCTTCTTCTTGTACAATTACTGGAACTAATCCACCTTGTTTTGCAAAATCTATTTTATCAATCATCTTAAACCCTCACTGGAATGCCGCGCTCATCTAAGTAACGCTTTACTTGTCCAACAGTTAATTCACCATAATGAAATAAACTAGCTGCTAATGCTGCATCAGCTACATCTTCTTTGAAGACTTCATAAAAATCTTCAAGACTTCCACATCCGCCACTCGCAATAAGTGGCACGTCAATAATGGCATTGACGGCACGTAACATCTCTATATCAAATCCTTGTTTGGTTCCATCTGCATCCATACTTGTTAGCAAGATTTCTCCTGCACCTAAATCAACCGCTGTTTTTACCCAATCAAGTAAATCCAATCCTGTATCAATACGACCACCAGCAACAAATACATTCCATCCACTGTTATCTTCGCGTTTCTTTGCATCAATTGCGACTACTACGCATTGCGAACCAAAAGCTTTCGCTCCTTGTGAAATTAACTCTGGTTGCTTAATAGCTGCAGAGTTTAATGAAATTTTATCTGCACCAGCTAACAACATGTTACGCATATCTTCAACTGAGCGAATCCCACCACCAATCGTAAAAGGAATGTAGATTTCTTTTGCGACATCATTTGCAACATCAACCATCGTTTTACGTTCTTCATGTGTTGCTGTAATATCTAAAAACACAATCTCATCTGCTCCTTGTGTATAGTATTCTTTAGCTAAAGTAACGGGATCACCAACTTCTTTGATTCCAACAAAGTTGACTCCTTTCACCACTTTTCCTTCTCTTACATCTAAACAAGGAATGATTCGTTTTGTTAGCATGAGATTTCCCCCTTTGCAACTGCAATCGCTTGTTTTAAATCAAGCGTTTTATGATACATAGCCTTACCTGTAATTGCACCATAGAAATTTTTAATCTTTGCAAGTGCAGCAATATCATCAATATCTTTAATTCCACCACTGGCAATAATTTGCATGTTGACATGGTTTTGCAATTCTTGATACATCGATGCATTTATTCCACTCAGTGTTCCATCTTTTGAGATATCTGTCACAATAATTGTTTTCACACCCATGTTTTCAAGCTTCTTTGTGAAGTCTAAATAGTGTTCATTACTTGCTTCAAGCCAACCACGACCATATACATAACCGTCTTTAAAGTCTACACCGACTGCAATCTTATCCCCATAACTAGCAAGTGCTTGTGCTAGAAAATCTGGATTTTCTAAAGCAACCGTTCCTAATATCACACGACTTACACCGTTTTTTAGATAGTAATCAATTGCTTCCATGTTGCGAATTCCACCACCGATTTCAATAGGTATCGATAAGGTTTTGGCAACTTCAACAATAGCCTGTGCATTTTTTAGCATTCCATCTTTTGCCCCATCCAAATCCACAAGGTGTATATACTGTGCACCTGCCGCTTCAAATTGTTTGGCAAGTTCTAAGATACTTCCGTCAACACGTTCCACTTGATTGTAATCCCCTTTGTATAAACGAACAGGTTTTCCATCAAGTATATCAATTGCTGGTAGAATAATCATCACACACCTCCATAAATTTCTTTAGCATTGCAAGTCCAACTTCACCACTTTTTTCAGGGTGATATTGCATCGCATAAATTTGTCCCTTATGAAAATACGCAGGAATTTTTGCATTCCCATACATACTATACGCAACTAGATCATCTTCATCATAGTTTGTAGCAACAAAACTGTGTACAAAATACACATATGCATCTTGTTCTTTATCAATAAGCACATCATCTTGTGTATATTCAAGTTGATTCCAACCCATATGTGGAATTTTTCCATCCACTTTGATACGTGTAACTTCTCCTTTAAAGAAAGAAAACCCGTCTGTAATTTGGCCTTCATATCCTCTTTCAAACATAACCTGCATACCCAAGCAAATACCTAATAGTGGTGTTTTGTTTTTTACAACTTGATACACAACATCAATCAAGTTTCGTTTATTTAGATTTTGCATCGCTTCTTCAAATGCACCAACACCAGGTAAAATAACCCCATCAGCACGTTCGATTTCGTATGGATCCGACGTAATTATCGTTTTCGCACCTAGTGTATCTAAAGCATTTTTTACACTATGTAGATTTCCTAACCCATAATCAATAATCGCTATCATTGAATCACTCCCTTGCTCGAAGGAATTGCTGTACCTTCAACACGAATTGCCTGTCTCAATGCACGCCCAAACCCTTTAAACATCGCTTCTACTTTGTGGTGATCATTATCTCCATACGCAATATTGATGTGCAATGTAAGTCGTGCTTGCATGGCTAGTGCATAGAAGAATTCTTTGGTCATTTCTAGTGAATAATTGTTGATGTTATCACGTGTAAATGATGCATTAAACACCAAATATGGACGTCCACTAATATCCAAATCCACTGTACATAATGTTTCATCCATTACTAAACGCATACTTCCATAACGTGCGATTCCACGTTTATCTGCTAAAGCATCTTGGATTAGTTCACCAAGCAAAATTCCACAATCTTCAATCATGTGGTGATCATCTACATATAAATCTCCTTTTGCTTTACAGCGTAAATCGATATTTGAGTGAAATGCAAACAACGTCAGCATGTGATCAAAAAAACCAACACCTGTATCAATATCACATGTACCACTACCATCTAGATTGATTGACATTTCAATTTGTGTTTCTTTTGTATCTCTTTTCTTACTCGCAATACGTTTCATACTTTCACCTTATACCTTTCGTAAGATATCCATAACTTTCTTATTATCTTCATTTGAACCTACGGTTATTCTAAAATATTCATCTTTGAAATTACGAATGATGATTTGTGCATCATCCATTAGTTGTAACAACTTCTCTTTATTTGTACTTGTGCCATAGAAATAGTTTGCGCATGATGGATATAGTGTAACATTCTTTGGTTTATCACGTCCATAATCCTCATACATAACATCTCTAGCTTGTTTGATTTGTTCAATATTTTCTTGCACACGTTCTTTCTGTTGGAGGACTCTAGTAGCCACGACTTGAGTTAATGTATTTACATTATAGGGCACTTTATACGTCTGTAATGTTTCCATCGTTTCTTTGTGTGCAATCATCATTCCACAACGAATGGCAGCTAAACCAAATGCTTTAGATAGTGTTCTAGTCACTAGTAAGTTTTTGTATACATCCACTTGATCAATCATAGAACTATCGCTGAATTCTGCATATGCTTCATCAATAATGACATATGTATTCGCAAATGCCTCTACAATTTTTATAAGATCTTCTTTTTCAATACAACGTCCTGTTGGATTGTTTGGATTTGAAAAACAAATCAAATCCGGATTCGCTTTCTTTCCAAGTTGAATAAATGAATCAACATCAAATGTGTCTTCTACTTTCAAAGGAAAGCGTACAATGTTTGCATCTTGCAATGTTGCATAATAGTCGTACATTGAAAAATCGTATTCAAGTGTATAAAGAGTTTTATTCGATCCTAAACGTAAGTGAATTAGTAATCCTAAAACTTCATCACTTCCATTACCAACCATAATTTGATCTGCATCAACCCCAATATAGCTTGCATATGCTTCTCTAATCATTGTAACATCATTGTCTGGATAACGATTAAAATCAATATTCTTTATATCTTCAATAATGGATTCCAGGATGTCGGCATCGATATTTTTTGGATTTTCATTTGCATTCAACAACAATCCTTGTTGTTGATTTGCTTCATATGCATCAATCTTTTTCATTATCTAATCTAACCTCAACTGCATTTGCATGTGCAAATAATTCTTCTTGTATTGCAAATGTTGCAATTTTCCTTCCTTCTTCTAACAATACTTCTTTTGGATAATACAAATATGAACTTGTTTTCACAAAACTGTGAACCCCTAATGGTGAATAAAACCGAGCGGTTCCATTGGTTGGAAGTACGTGATTTGTCCCTCCGAAGTAATCTCCAATACTTTCACAACTGTAATATCCCAAAAAGACACTTCCTGCATTTGTAACAAGTGGTAAATATTCTTTTGCATCTTCTACCATTAACTCTAAGTGTTCTGGTGCAATCGCATTTGAATAGGTAATCGCTTCTTCAACACTAGTTACAACCATCGTATACCCGTATGCGTTAAATGATGTCTCGATAATATCTTTTCTAGGCATATCTTTCATTTGTTTGGCTAATTCTTGTTCAACTTGATCTACCAAAGTTTTACTTGTTGTAATTAAAATACTACTTGCCATTGGATCATGTTCTGCTTGACTCATTAAATCTGCTGCAATATATGCTGGATTTGCTTTGGTATCTGCGATTACTAGAATCTCACTTGGCCCTGCAACCATGTCAATATCCACTTGTCCATATACCAGTTTTTTTGCTTCGGCTACGTAAATATTACCTGGACCTACAATTTTATCTACACGAGGAATACTTTCAGTTCCATATGCAAGTGCTGCAATTGCTTGTGCACCACCAACTTTATAAATCGTATCCACGCCAGCGATTTTTGCAGTTGCTAGAATCACAGGATTGATCTTTCCTTCTTTATTTGGTGGTGAGACCATAATTACTTCTTTAACGCCAGCGATTTTTGCAGGAATCACATCCATAAGTACAGTACTTGGGTAAGGTGAACGTCCTCCAGGTACATAAATTCCAACCTTCTCTAATGGAATCACGCGTTGTCCCATATACACACCATTATCTTTTTCTAACTCATATCCTTGGCGTTTTTGCGCTTCATGATAAAATGTAATGTTTTTCTTTGCTTCTTCTAGTATGGCAATCAAATTTGGATCACAGTTAGCATATGCCTCATCGATTTCTTCTTTACTAACAGTAAAGGAATCTAAAGATACACCATCAAATTTATTTGTATATTCTTTTAATGCTTCATCTTTACGTTTTTTTACATCACGTAAAATATCTAAGACAGATGCTGTAATATTTGGGTCGATTTCCATCGAACGTGCTTGCAATAATTCATTAAAAGCAGCTTTATCTTGTATATCAATTTGCTTCAACATTTCGATTTCTTACCTCCTTTTGCAAATCCGTAAGTACCTGCATGATTTCATCACGTTTCAAACGAAAACTTGCTTTATTCACAATGACACGTGCACTAATATCACAAATACGGTCCAAAACAACTAAACCATTTTCTTTTAGTGTCGTTCCTGTTTCCATGATATCCACAATCGCATCACATAAGCCAAGTATCGGTGCAAGTTCTACTGAACCTTCAATTTTAATGATTTCAACATCAAGACCACATTGTTTAAAGTATGTTTTTGCGACTGTTGGATATTTTGTCCCTATTTTAATGTGTCCAGTTTTTGTGAATGGATCTTTACCTGGCAAACTAGCTACGATAAATCCACATTTTCCTAGTTCCAAATCAAGTAACTCATAAAAACGATTTCTTGATTCTAATAGTGTATCTTTACCAACAAAACCTAAGTCTGCAACACCTTGTTCAACATAGGTCACACAGTCTGCTGCTTTTACTAAAAAGTATTCAATATCTTTTTTCGTATCTTGAATTACAAGTTGACGTGTATCTTTTTGTAAGTTTTCAATACCATAACCACAAGCATCTAGCATCTTTACACTTTGCTTTTGCAATCTACCTTTCGTTAATGCAATTGAAATCATAACTGTTCTCCTTTTACTTTAACTCCTGTAATTGATGTATTGGGTGTCAATACAACAATTGTATTTTCATCATATGTCTTACGCAATGCAATGGCTTCCACAAGTGCATCACGACCATATTCAATTTCTACTTTCTTTGCTTGCTCTTCATAAGTGTAAGCTTCCATTAATTGATCAAGTTTGATTGAAAATCCAACAGCTGGACTTGCTTTTCCAAAACGTTCAAGTAAATCATCATAGCGTCCTCCAGAAAGCACACGTAATCCAACCCCTTCAACAAAGGCATCAAAAATAATACCTGTATAGTAATTCAAGTTTCCAATCTTACTCAAATCAAAAGAAACAACATCTTTGTATCCTAGTGTTTCTAGTGTTTGATATACACTTCGTAAATTATCAATGACAGCAAGTAATTCATCATTGAAAGCAAAACGTTGTGCCATATCTAATACATCTACTGGACCACTCCACCAAATCATCTCTGTAAAGAATGTTGCATAAGCTTCATCTATTGCTAGTTCATTTACGTAATTTTTTAAGTCAACTAGTGCTTTACGATCAATCAAATCTGCTAATACTTCCATTTGTTCATCACTTAAATTTGCTGCTTTACAGGCTTCTTTAAAGAAACGTACATCACCAATTTCAAAGGTGAAATCCTGTGTACCTACTACTTTTAGTGCATCTAGTGCAGTTACAAGTATTTCAATATCTCCTTCAGGTTCAGCAAGACCAATCAGTTCTACTCCACAATCCGTAATTTCATTTTTATTTCCTGATAATGTTTCGTGTGATTTGAATACATTAGCACTATATGAAAAACGTAGTGGTCCACTAACGTCTTTAAACTTCGTGGCACAAACACGTGCAATTGGAATTGTCATATCAGCTTTTAATGTCACAATACGCCCATGATCATCCATAGATTTATAAAAGTCTTGTTCCTTTATATTTTGAAAACCGACAGCATATGTCTCATAGTATTCAATTCCTGGAGTTATGACTTCATCATATCCCCATAATCGAAATGTTTTCTCAATTTCTTGTTGTAGTTGTCTTTTCTTTTTCGCCTCAGTCAATACTAAATCACGCATTCCTGATGGTACACTAAATATATTCATATGATCCTCCTTTATATACAAAAAAAACTTCCATCCAAAGGACGAAAGTTTAACTTACGTGGTTCCACCTTTTTTTATTGATACTTCACAGCACCAACCTCTTCGAGTACTATCATACTCTAGCAAGATAACGGTTGCAGGGACACCGATGAAGACTACTTATTTCACCTTCATAACTCCAAGACGTGTTCACGAATCTGCCAATCTTCTTTTTCACCAACCAAGAAGTCTCTACGCTTTTTAGATACGTTACTATTTCTTATCATCGTTTATTGTTAGAATTATTATATGACGTATGTTTCATTGTGTCAACAGTATTTTCATTTTCTTTCATGTAAATATTTTCATAAATAAGAAAAACCAGATTTCTCTGGTTTCCGGCTTATAGATAACTTGCCCATCGAGGGGTTCTTCCCCAAGCCATTGTGTGGAAATACACACGAATTCCATTTCCGTTCGCACCTGATTTAAATACTTTTGCAGCTCCACCTAGCACAGTTGATATTGCACTAGCATACGGTGCAGCAGCCGCACAAAAATATGCAATCGCACTTGAGACCGTTGAGCCAACACTCAACCACCAAGAGATATTTTTACAATCGGTCTTTGTTATTGTGTACGTCCACTGCGCATGTCCAGTATGCGTCCAATACCCTTGTGCAAAATGTTCCAATTTGTTATCTACTGCAACATAGTGTTTTGGTAATACAAGTTCCATAGTTCCTCCTTTCTAAGCAAGGTGCTCATCATTATATTCACCTCGAAAAAAAAGAATCCTAAGATTCTTTCAATTCTATGATGTAAAGTTGAGTAAGGATAATACATAGTCTAAATAGCTTTCTTCTTCATAAACAATTTTACAGGTTACTGGCATCGATTTTTTTAATTGTTTAAAACTCTTTGTGTCTTTGACCTTTGCATAGTCCATCATAACAATCATCCGATATACAAGAACTTGTCCATTACTTGTCTCTTGTTGCAACGTGCCTTGATCAATACTCACTACCATTCCTGGTATATTTGGATAAAGGTGTTCATTCAAACCATGTAGTTGTATGAACACTGGATCACCAAGTTTAATCTTTGCTATATCATTTGCATCGACATACGTTTCCACTACCCAACGATTTGGTTCATCTTTACTAATACTTGCTACTACTCCATTTGCTTGAATGCTTACTCCTTCGTACATAGGATTTAAATAGTGTACATATCCTTCACTAGTTGCACGAATCACATAGGTTGATTCATTTGTTGATGCTAGTAAATGATTTCCCTCTAACTCTTGTTTTTGGGTTTCTACTTGAGTTCTTTGTGTACCTAACTCACTGATGAATTGATAAAATAGTTTATCACTTTGTGGAATGTTTTGTAGTTCTTGCTGCAGCTGTTTTACTTCGTCTTGCAAAGCTTCTACACTACTTTGCTTTCCCTCCTTTTCCATAGGATCACTGATGCTTGCAAGAGTTTTTTGCTCTTGGGAAAGCTTTTGATTTTTTTGATATAAACTTTCTTCTACTCGTTTTCGTGAGATTTGTTCTTCTTTTACTTGTAGTAAATAGTATTCGACTTTTCCATAGTATTCTTGTTGCAATCCATGATTTTGTAAATGATTTACCTTCTCACGCAATGAACTTTCATATAAATCCATAATGGATAGTTTTTCTTTTGCTTGATTGTATTGCTCGAGTAAAGCTTCTACTTCACTACCATTTTTCCCATCACTAACAACAAATAAGATATCGCCATTTTCTACATATTCACCTTCACTTGTTTCTATTGAGATAACAGCACCTTGTACATTACTAGTTACATAATGACTATCTTTTGCGACGATATTGCCTTGTCCATAGACAACATAGGGTTTCAAAAGAAAACATGAACCCCAAGCAATAAGACTCGTAAACAATACAGTCACAAGCAAAGTAATCCATATATACTTTGGCGGTTTGCGATCAAAGAAAAAGCGTGTAAACTTCAAATCATGTACGTTGTATAGTTTCATGTGTTATTCCTTCTAAAGGAACATACATCACTGCATGAATTCGTTCTTCACTATTCTCATAAAACAATGTATATAGTTCTCCAGTGCTAGCATATTCATGTTCATACAAATACACACTTAACTTTTGATGTGATAAATCAAAAAATCTTGGATGGTCGCAAAATTCTACACACAAGCAATCTTCAAGCGTGATTTGCTGAATGGTTGAAAATGATTCATGTATAGTGTTTGTTTGCATCATCAACGTATAATCCAACAATAAATCACCTTCATCTGTAAATGTACTTCCACACAATTTATGAATTAATGGACCATGAACATCGACTTGTTGAAGTTGGATACGATTGATGAATTGTTGCAGATATCGTTCAAATTCATACACTTGTATTTGATGAATCGGTTCAGTAATTAATTGTTGTAATTGTAATGATGCATGTTCACTAATTTTTATATGTTTCATAAATTCCTTTCTTATGTTTTTTCTAACATACGATAATATAAGCCTTTTCGTGTATATAATTCCTCATGACTTCCACTTTCCAATATTTTTCCCTGGTTGAGTACATGAATTACATCACACGACCGAATTGTAGATAGACGATGTGCAATGAGTATTCTTGTGTAACCTTCAAGTTGATTAAATATAATATCTGTAATCATCGCTTCACTTTTACTATCCAAATTACTCGTTACTTCATCAAAGATAAAAATATCTGGTTGTTTAAGCAAGGCTCGAGCAATTCCAATTCGTTGTTTTTGTCCTCCGGAAATATTACTTGAACCTTCTTGTATCATACTTAAATACCGCTTTTCCAATCCATCAATCCATTCGTGTATTCCTACTTGTTTACATACTCGAACAATCTCTTCATATGATGCATCTGGTTTAGCAAGTTTCAAATTATCTAATAATGTCCCAGAGAATAACTGTACTTCTTGTGGTACATATGCAATTTTCTTTCGCAATTCATGCATACACAAATCTTTAATATCATAATCACCAATAGTAATTGATCCATGTTCTACTTCATAATAGCGAAGTAATAAACGAACAAGTGAAGTCTTCCCACCACCACTTTCACCAACAAGCCCAATAACTTGACCAGGCTGAATCGTAAAGCGTAATTGTTTAAATAGGTAATCTTGTTTTCCATATGCAAAACTTACATCATGAAATACAATTGGTGCATCTAATGTAAACTGTGTAATTGCTACATCTTGCATTTCCTCACTATCAAGTTCCATTAACTCTCGAAGCCGATCAATGGAAATTCCAACTTCTTGAAACCGTAGCTGCAAGGAAACTAAACTTTGTATCGGTTCCATAAAATATTGTGATAGTGTTTGAAACACCAACAAATCACCAATACTCATTTTCTGTTGCATGATGTAGTATGCACCTACACCTAGAAAAATATAGTTTGCTAGTCCATTTATACTATTGGATAAAAAAGATTGTAGAATAGATAATTTTCCTTCTTTATAGTTAATGGTCAGTGTTTTAATAAAAGCTTTTTCTATTGCAAGTAAACGTTGCTTTTCATTGTTTTGCGCTTTCACTGTATCCATATTTTGCAAGGTTTCAATTAATGTTGCATTCATTTGCGAATTAGCTTCCATTTGCTTCATATTAATCGCCTTATATGGTTTCTTAAAGACATAGATTAAGACAATATTCAATAATACAATCACAAACAAAATAGAAAATAACGTGCGATTCATCGTAAATAAAATCACTGAAGAACAAATCGCCAAGACACAATCCATCAATAAGGAAATCGCTACATTTGAAAACACTTCCTTTATCGTAATTGCATCTTGAAATCGCGTTAGGATATCCCCCACTTTGCGATTTTTAAAATAACTAAATGATAGATACAGAACGTGCTTGAAATAACCAAGTAATAAAGGAATATCAATCTTTCTTGAAAAGAAAAGTAAGACATGTTCTCTTGCTGCTGATAATGTATTTTGTAGCAACAAGACAAACGAGAAGAATACCAAATACACAACTAGCAATTGTCCTTTGTTGTAGGGAATTAATTCATCCATCACAATCTTTGAGCAAAGAGATGATACAATGCCAAACACAGTCAAAAAGATGGACATAAAGATAACTTGTAAAATTAGTTTCTTATATGGCAACATCAAATTCGCAAACAAACCAAACATTGACTGACTTTTCACACTTGCTAGTTTTACATCATGTTCTTTTACTAATACAATGACAATCCCACCAAAGATAGTTTCCAATTCTTCCTTGGATATCTTTTTTACACCAGCAATTGGATCTGCAATAATGTATTCTTCTTTTCTTGTGATTTTATAAAGTAAGATATAATGCCACTGCCCTTGTGAATTACTAACCTGTAAAATAATAGGATAGATCATATCATTATGTAAATCTGATACACTCGTACGAACTGCTTGTGCTAAAAATCCATAAGAGTGCAAAACATCTACCAAATCATGAACTCTTGTTCCTTGAAGTTGAACGCCTAACTGTTCACGTAATGCTTCATAACTATAGGTATATCCATAATGTTGCAATACACTTGCTAATGCTGCAACACCACAATCATAGTCATCGCGCTGCAATACACATGCATACTTCTTTTTACGAATCATGATGATCTTGTTTTCGCATCAATATCAAAGAAACAAACATAATAAATGTGAAAAAGAAAATCACACTTGTAAAATCAAGTGGAAGAATTTTAAATGTTACAAGTAATCCCAATCCAATGGCTAGCCAACTACTTACTTGATATATGATATGTAAATATTTCATAGAAAACTCCTTTCAATACTCTATTCACAAAATCACTCAAAATTCCTAATATATACAAAAAAACCGCCATTATAGAGCGGTCTTTAGACTATGTTACGATTTCAATGACTTTTTCTGCTGGGTTGTTGTACACCTTCATAAAGATGACTGGTTCCCCACTAATACGATTCACAATGTTTTCGACAAGGATGATTGGTTCGTTTACGCGAACCGCTAACATATGTGCATATTGTGGTGGTACCATCACCGGCTTAAAACGTGAAGTTAAACTTCCTTCACTATACAAGCGATTGAAATCTTTCCAATTTGGAAGATTTCTTAATTCTTCATCACTTAAATTTAAGCGACGAATATATATTTCTTCAATACATTGTGGCACTTCATTTTTACTTACTAAGCGAATCATTCGAACCACTGGTTCATCATCACTTATTCGTAAAGCTGCTTGTACATCATCACCTGAACTCGCTTTCACATCGAAATAAATCATCTTATATGTAAGACTATCTATATCTTCTGTGTTAATCAATGTATTCTTTTTATGAAGGGTGCTATCAGCAACAAACGTTCCCCGATTACTGTCACGATATAGATACCCCTCATCAACCAATGCCGAAACTGCTTTGCGCACCGTCATTCGACTTGCATCAAAACGTTTCGTGAGATCACGCTCACTTGGAATTGGTGAATTGGGTGGTAAATCTTTTATCATTTCCAGCATTTCCTGTTGGATTTTCTTATAAACAGGAACATCCATGCGTTCTCCCCCCTTCAAGCAAAAATGCTATTCCATAAAACCGAATGGTCTCCAAGGTTCGATGTAATCAAGTAACATCATTTCATTATCAGGAATTCGTCCGATAACATTCTTGCGCCCATCATTTGGCATATCTTTTAATACGATGTGTAACTCACCTTTGTAACGTGAGTAGTTATCATTAACAACGATTACATCCCCACGACGTAAGTCCCTTGTGTTTTCTGGTGGTACACTTTCACTTGCATACGTTACACGTGGAAACGTCGAACGTGCCATGTACTCACTCATATCTCCACGAACATAATGTTCATGTTCAAAAATTACTTTGCGTTCTGTTGGATGCAATTCTTTTTCGTAATCAATTTTAAACGTCAATAAACCTGGTTGAATTTTCGCACAAGTTTCTAATTCTTCACGTGTAGCAAATTGGTTTCCGATAATTACATCATCAATCATACCTGTCGCTACCAAGTGACGCATTTGCACATCAATTGGTAAATCACGATGTGATTCAAGTGTACACAATCCTTCGTTCACTGGCCAAGGCCCAAACGTTCCCTTTGCTTGACTAGAAACGAAGGCTGCAATTTTTAAGCCGTGTTTCTTAATCATATTATTGCATAAATTGAAATGTTTTTCACTTAAACCTGTGTATCTTTGTGGATAAAAATTGTGACAAGTAATCATTTTATCTTTGTCTGGATAATGAGAAATAATATTATCAATATATCCATTTCCAAAACTTGCATTAATTTCGATTTTTAAGCCTTCTTTATTGTACGTCATAAGGCTTTCTTTTTGCCCACCAAATCCTTCATCTAAACGAATTCCATCAGCATGCATTTCTTTAAAAAATGATAGATCATCATAACTTGCACCTAACTTTTCAAACACAAATGGTGCAACATCTAAAATTACTTCCATGTTGAATGTATGTGCATAATCGATCATTTCTCTAAATTCTTCTAATATTTCTTGTTTTGTTCTTCCTTCAACACTTAATAGACAAGTGAAGATTCTTGTAAATCCACATTCAGCAGCATCTTTAATATACGCTTTATTTTTTTCTAAAGGTGCATGTTCTGGATATACAGATATTCCTAATCGAGCCATCTTTTTCTTCCCTTTCTTTTAAAAAAAGAATAGTGTTAACCACTATTCTTTACTATCTAGTAATGTTTGAAGTTGGTTAAACATAAGATCCATCTTTTTTTTACTTGAACGAGAGAATAATTTATTCATTAAACTAAAATTCAAGTTTTTGCTTGTTTTATCAGAAATAAAATCTTCTTCATAAGTAAGAGCAAAAAGATCTTCATCTTCATCTTCAAGATGATACGATACCGTATTAACACCTTGCGCACTAAAGAATTTTGCAACATATACTTCATTTGGTACAAGTTCAGTCAATTCTACCTTAACACGTCCTTCTTGTCCCATCTTTGTTTTTAATTGCTTGTAATAAGTAAATCCAGAATGTAAATCACTTTCTGTATATTGCTTACCATCTTCGCTGTTTGCATTGATATCTGCTAATATCGACTCCATAAAAAGTTTATAACACGTTTCCTTTTTACCGCGCATCAATCTAGTTGCTTCCATTATTTATCCTTCTTTCTGTTTTTAAACAATTGAAAGGCACCATACCCTGCGATGACAACACCACTAACTAACATTGGTATACTATTTCCCATCAGCGGATAAAAGCAAATTAACAAACAACCTAATCCTAAAAGTACTAATGCATTTTCTTTCTTCATGTTTACCACCTAACTTCTATTATTATATACTATGCAACCGAAACTGAAAAGTATAAAACGGAACCAATCTCTGTTGCTTTAATTGCTGCTTTCGCTGTAGCGATTGCATCTTCCATATCTTGTGCATCTACTGCAAAAAATAAGTTAATACCTTCTTTTTTTTCAAAAGTATATTTGTATTTATCAATTCCTTCAACAATTTCAATAATAAAGTCTTGTTTCATCGGACACGAAATTTTAATCATCTTTTACTCCTTACTACTTATCTAATCTTTTGTATACGTCAATAAACTCGTTTGCTAAAATCTTGAATGCTTCAGCACTCATTAATTGATCCTCTGCATGAAGTAACAATAATGTTACTTTTTCCAATTCTCCATTAGCTTCTTGTTGAATCAATTTTGCGTGTGCGTGATGTCCTTCTGTGAAGAATTTCTCTCCTTCAGTGATCGATTCTTGTGCTTTTTCATATTCCCCAGCTTTCGCATGTTGGATTGCTTCAATAAAGCAACTTCTAGCTCCCCCAACATTTGAAATGATTTGAAAACATACTAATTCTAATCCTTCCATAACTAACCTCCTATAATTAGTGCAAAAGGAGGATTGAATATCCTCCTTAAAATGTTAAGTCCTATTCAGCTTCTGTATCAGCTAAATCAACTTTGTTACCGATAAGAACGAAGATTCCCCAAATAACAACTCCTATTACAAGGTTAACAAGTGCTAATACACCCGCTAATATATTACCACCAGTTGCAAGAATTGCATAAACTACTGGAGGCATAATCCAAGGTACTGGTACATATACAGGTGGAACAATTTGAGCTGCTGTAGCTGCATATGCAATGATTGTAAGTACAATTGGTACTAACATCCAAGGGATGAAGTAAATTGGGTTAAGCACGATTGGCATACCAAATACGATTGGTTCGTTAATGTTGAAAAATCCCATTGGTGCAGATAGTGCTGCAATTGTTTTTGATTCTTGACGTTTTGAGAAGATGAAGATTGCGATAATTAAGGCAATTGAACATCCAGCTCCACCCATCCAAACGTATGCATCAAATGATCCACGAGTCCACATGTATTCCATTGCTTTTCCAGCAGTGTGTGCAACGTTGTTTTCAGTAGTAGCTGTTAAGTATACACCATCTAATACTGGTGCAAGTACGTTTGTTCCGTGGATTCCAAAGAACCAGAATAATTGTACTGCGATAACTACGATGATTACTGCTCCAAATCCTTGAGATAACGCTAAGAATGGTGCTTGTACGTTTTCGAAGATAAGATCTCCAATTGAAGAACCAGTCCATAAGTTTACTAAGTAAGCAGCGATACCAGCAATGTAAATTGCGATTACTCCAGGAATAATTGATGCGAATGCTTTCGATACTGCAGGTGGTACTGAATCTGGTAATTTAATTGTAATTTTAGCTAACATTAATTTACAGTAAATAACTCCAGTTACTAACCCAACGATTAATGCTGTAAATAATCCACCAGCGTTTAGGTACGACCAGTTAAGATTTCCCCAAGCTCCAATTCCAGAAATAACAGTTCCTCCAGCATCTGCTGTACCAAGTGTTAATCCAGCTGTTTTGAAAATTTCTAGTGCATCAGCACCTAAAACTGTTTCCCCTAAGTCAATTGCTGCAAATGCAGATTGTGGTGTAACTGTAATGAATGCTGCAAAAGCAACTACCCCACCAGCTAATGCTGGAACTTTGTAAACTTTTGCAAGTTGGTAACCAAGAGCAAATACGAATACCATTGATAAGATTGCTAATGTACCCCACCAAACGTTACCGTTAACTCCAATAATTCCAGATACGAATGAGTTTGAAACGAAACTGTTTCCTGCTCCCCACCATTCGTTTGGTAAATCTCTAAAGAATACGTTTAGTAATGTTGCAAATGCTCCTGCCATTGTGATTGGCATAATTGCGATAAACGCATCACGAATTGCAACTAAGTGTTTTTGCGAACCAATTTTCGCTGCGACTGGAACAAAATGTTGCTCCATCCAGTTTGTAAAACCTTTCATGTTCCTCTCCTTTTAAATGAATCAATACTATGTAATAAATCGATCTTCACTTTTCCTACCGATTTACTCACCCTAATAAAACTACTTAACTAAAGCTAAAGCGCTTTCAAGAACTTTTTTACCATTCATTGTTCCATAAGCTGCCATGTCGATAACCATTACTGGTTTTTCGTTATTTACGCGTTCTTTCATTTTTGCTTCTAAATAACGAACTTGAGGTCCTAAGCAAATTACATCAGCTTGCTTAATTGCATCTTCACTGTCAGCATCTCCAACTGCCCAGATGTTTGTTTCCACACCCATTTCAGTTGCTGCTTCTTGCATTTTCTTTACAAGAGCACTTGTTGACATTCCTGCTGTACAGACTAGCAAAATATTTGTCATTTTCGTTCCCCTTTCTTGGTATATACCACTCTTTACACTCTTACTATACCACACAATTCCCATATTTCAAGTAGGATAAGCATTTTTTTTACACATTTATTGTAAACGATAGTTTCACTCCTTGTCGCACCATACGCTTGAGAAATGTATATTTTATAATTTTTATCTTTTGAGCATTAAAAAAAGCCCTATTTAAGGGCTTTCTCTACATATTCTTCAACAACTGAGAACGGTGCTGGTCCTACTTTTAGGATCGCTTCATGGAATTTTTTAGGATCAACATCATCATATTTTTCATATAAATCGATGAATTTTTGACCACCTACATAATATTCTGCGAAAATTCCAGGTGAAACTGCAAGGGTTGAATATATTTCATCAATATCTCCAAAGATCTTAAGTGACTCCATCATTTCTTCCTTTGTTTTTCCATCATAATTGATTTCTAAATCCGCTTGTAAGATTAAACAATATTGCCATCTTTCTGCTAAATCATTTGCTTTTGCGGCTTCTGGTTTAAGTGCATATTTCGTTGTAAAGAATTGCACATAATTTGCCCAACCTTCAGTATATCCACTGTAATCTAAAAGCGAACGAATCAATGGTTGTTCTTGTTCTTTGTAGTATTGTTTTTGGTACATATGACCTGGGTATCCTTCATGGGCAATCGTTGAAAAATCTTCTCCGGTAAAGTCTCCATTTAAGATCATTCTTTCTTTTGTATGTACTTCATCAATTGGACTAACAAAGTATGCAGCTGCAGTATTTCCTAAAATTTTACGCATTGATTCTGGTACGATTTCCATTTCATACTCTAAATCTCTTACTGCAGGAAAATCATCTTTTGTTTTTTTGCTTAAGTCTTCTAATACTTCATTCGGATCTTTCAATTTCGTGTAAACACTACTAGCGAAACTAATGTTCGAATAGTTTTCTTGTGCTTCATTTAAGTAGTGTGTAGCCATATCATTCACATATGTACGATATTCTTCAATATCCATACCTGTTGTATCTTTAATTTGTTTCGCAAACAGTTCTTTTCCGTTTGCATATTGAGCCATACCTTGATCGAGTGCTTTGACTTGTAAGTTATCAAGTCCAGTTGCTAAATTTGTATAAGCTGTTTGTAAAGTTCCATTTACTAACTCTTCATTTTTCTTAATGTATGCTGCCTTATCTTTTTTGGATATACCATCAACTTCATCGATTCTTGTTTTAAATGAATCAATAAGGAATGAATGATCTCCACTTACATATGTTTCAACAACTTCTTTTGTTTTGGCAATATGCATTGGTTGCATTCCAAAACCTTTATCTTGTCGAACTTGTTCGAATGCGATAAGTTCTCCAAAATATGATTCCGTTGTTTCTAATAGATTTAAATAGGATTTCACATCTTGTTCATTACGGAATGTATAGAAATAAAAGTTAAACGGAATATTACCTGGTGCTCCATGGTTATAGTCCAAATCATTAGTAGTAAGGTAGTATAAATCTTCTAATGGAATATCTTTTACTGGTTCATATGCATCTAAGAGTACATCATATGTCAATTGTTGTTGCTCACTCAAGTCATCTCGCTTGAAACTCTTGATTTTTTCATATACTGCATCACCTTGTTCTTGTGATACTTTAAAGTCTTCAAATGTAGGAATGCTTTGTTCATATAGAACATCATCACTATATCCAAATTTTTCTTTATCTGCTAAAAAGTAATTCAAGCTATAGTCTGTTTCATCAAAGACTTCATCAATCATTGAATCTACATATTTTGTAAATTCTTTGTTTTCGTTATCATTTGACAGTCCAGTTGTACTTACTTCTTCATCAGAAGAACATGCAACAAGTGTAAATGCCATAACGAAGACAAGTAATACGTTTAATAATTTTTTCATTAGTTTCCCTCTTATAGATGTTTCAAGAAATTTCCACTGACACTTAATCCTTCAGAGAATATGATAAAGGCATGACGATCAATTTTCTTAATTTGATGTTTTAAGAAATGCACTTCATCTTTACTCACTGCTGTCATAAGTACATAGGTTTCTTTTTCTGTGTAACCACCAACCCCTTGCCAGTAGGTTACACCACGATGTAATTCATGCGTAATAAAATCAACAATATCTTTATTTCTTGTAAAGATCATCGCTGTCATATTGATGTTTTGATAGTGAACCTTGTCAATCACAAAGGTTGATACCACCAAGTAAATCATTGAGTAAATCGCTGTATCGATATTAAACAAGATCGCACAAACGATAAATAAACAAGTATTTACCATCAATGATAACTTCCCCACACTAAAGTTTGGATTTCGTTGGGATAGATAGACCCCAACAATATCAAGTCCACCGCTTGAACCATGAGCTCGAAGCATTATTCCAGTTCCACACCCAGCAATAAACCCACCGGCTAAACAAGATGCCAGTGCATCATGAACGACAGGTGCAGAGGGTACGGGAATAATAGATAAAAAAGTTGTCTGCATAGCAATACAAAGCAAAGTCAACGAGAAGAATCGTTTTGAGATTTTTGTATACGCTAAAATAAATAATGGAATATTGAAACAGAAGTTGATAATCCCACTAATTTCAAAGGGAAATACAATACCAACATCTGCCAAAAGGGTACGCACAATTTGCGCAACTCCTAAAATCCCACTGGAATATATATGCACTGGAGTTAAGAAAAATGAAATCCCACAAGAAGAGATAAAACATCCTGCAATGATAAATGCAATATTCTTAACGAACTTTTTGGTCCGCTCATCACCGTTATGTTTTAAGTTCTGTGTTTGTAACATACTTACTCACTCATCTTTCTAGACTTATTTGCACATGCCTCCATCGCTTCCATTACGATGTCTTTTAGCTGTTTATCTTCCAGGACATGAACTGCTTCTATCGTTGTCCCTCCTGGACTACATACATTTTTAACCAATTGATCCAAAGAGTCTTCACTTTCTTGAACCAACTTTGCTGCTCCAAGTACGCTTTGACTTGCAAGTAATCGCGCATCTTCATAACATAGTCCTTGTTTCATTCCACCTTGAATCAATGCATCAATAAACATAAATACATAGGCAGGACTTGAACCACTTACAGCAACTACACCGTGCATCTTTTCTTCGGGTATTTGGACAGTTACACCCAATGCTGAAAAAATTGATGTTACGACTTGGTTTTCTTGAACACTGATGTTATCACTTGCACAAATTCCACTTGCGCCTTCATTTACTAATGCAGGTGTATTTGGCATAATTCGTACAACCTTTACATCTTGTTCAAATAACTTACGAATCTTATCAATCATCATACCAGCTGCAATACTGACAATGACTTTATCTGATGTATACACATCTTTAATTTCTTCAATAACACTTGGAAAATGAATCGGTTTTACTGCCAGTATTACAAAATCACAAAGCTCCATAATTTCCTTATTGTCTTTTGCAATACGTATTCCAAATTCATTTTTTAACTTCTCGTGTTGTGTTTCATCTGCTGCATATACATAAATATTGTTTGCATCAAAAAGGCTTGCTTGAAGCATTCCTTTTAAAATTGCAGAACCCATATTTCCGCAGCCGATAAAGCCAACTTTATAATCCATCTTACTCATGTATATATTCTATCCTTTTTCTAATTCATTGTCCACAAAGGCAAAAGAAAACAAGTCCATTTTAGACTTGCTTTCCATTTAATGACCAGGTTTTTGCATCTGTAATTTCTACATCTACAATATCTCCTGCTTTGATCTTTTGATCTGTTGTAAAATTCACTAGTTTTTGTTGTTCCGTGTATCCTGAATATACATCTTTATTCTTTTTACTTGGACCATCAACAAGCACTTTACAAGTTTTACCTTTCCATGCTTCATTTTTCAAACGCGCATAGTGGTTCGTTCTTTCCATCAATCGATTCAAACGGTCTTGTTTGACTTCCATTGGTACATTATCTTGCATCTTAGCAGCTGGTGTACCTTCACGAGGTGAATAGATAAACGTAAAGGCGTTATCAAATTGACAGTATTCTACAATATCCAACGTGCGTTGGAACTGCTCTTCTGTTTCATTTGGAAAACCTACGATAATGTCCGTTGAGAAAGCAACATTTTTTATCTTGCTTGCTAATTTATCAAACAATGTACGATACTCTTCAATCGTATATCGACGTCCCATGATTTTTAGCATATCACTATCACCAGATTGTACTGGCAAATGAATAAATGGCATAATGTTATCATATGCCGCAATGACATCAATCATTGCATCACTAAAGTCCCAAGGATGACTTGTCGTAAATCGTATGCGTTGGATACCCGTTTTTGCAACTTCTTCTAATAAACGTGCAAATCCGCCATCAATACCCAAATCTTTTCCATAAGAATTTACATTTTGACCTAGTAGTGTTACTTCTTTAAAGCCCTCATCAATCAATGTTTGAATTTCAGCAAGTACATCTTCCATCGTACGGCTTCTTTCTTTACCGCGTGTGTAAGGCACAATACAATACGTACAGAATTTGTCACATCCATACATAATATTCACCCATGCCTTGTGTGTTCCAAAGCGTTTCACAGGTAAGTTTTCAATCACTTCACCTTCTTGTGAGAATACTTCGATTGTACGTTCTTTATTCATCATGGCTTGATATAACAATTTTGGTAAACGGTGTATGTTATGTGTTCCAAACACCAAATCCACATGGGGATATTTCTTTAAGATAATATCCACAATTTCTTCTCCTTGCGCCATGCATCCACACATCCCCATAATTAAATCTGGGTTAGTTTGCTTCAAACGTTTTAAAGATCCTAGTTCTCCTAATACTTTATCTTCTGCATTTTTTCGAACTGCACATGTATTCAATAAGATAAAATCTGCTTCTTCTGGCGTATCCACTTGTGTAAAGTGTAGTTGTTCAAGAATTCCCGCAATGGTTTCTCCATCACGTTCATTAGCTTGACATCCATAAGTACGCAAGTAAAATTTGCGATCCACACCAAGGTTTTTCACTTCTACTGGTACTTCAAATAATTCTTTTTCAATTTTTACTTGTTGTTTGGTGCGCTTTTGCGCATCTTTCAAGTTTGGTAATTTATAGTCGTTCTTTTTCATATCGTTAGCATTATAACACATCTAAGTCATTTGCCAACACTTGCCTTGTGAAAATACCAACTAGGAAACACAAAAAAAGCAGACTCCATAGGAATCCACTATTTTTGACTTTATTAATTATTGAGTAATGGCTTCAGTAGGGCATGTACCAATGCAAGCACCACAGTCGATGCAAGTTGCTTCGTCACATACTGCTTTTCCATCGTCATTCATTGAAAGTGATTCAACTGGACAAGATCCAACACAAGCACCACATCCAATACAAGTATCTAAATTAATTTTTACTGGCATGTAAAGTCCTCCTTTATGACATTCCCATGTTATCACCTAACTATGAAGTTAGTCAATTATAACTGTTATTCAGAATATATTTCTCCTTTTTCAGGAAGAATCTGCAATCGTTTAATTGAAGTTGCACACTTTTGTGCTTCATCAAATTCGATAACAACTGCATTTAACATTCCTTCACCTTCCGCCACAGTAAAGCGTGTTTTTTCATCTGTTGTAAAGCGTGTTAATACTTCTGTTACATCACGCCCAATAATGCTTTCGTATGCTCCACACATCCCAGCATCGCTAATGTATGCACATTTACCAATAATACGGTTATCTGCGGTTTGTACGTGTGTATGCGTACCTATGACAGCATGTATTTCATCTTTGAAATAATAAGCAAAGGCAAGCTTTTCACTTGTTGCTTCTGCATGAAAGTCGCAAAAATAGAAATCCGCTTCTACATTACGAAGAATTTCTTTCATACAATCAAATGGCGAAGAATTCACTTCAATCATAAACACTTCACCCATTACATTACAGATACAAACTTTATATCCATTGACTTCAACGACTTTGTAGTGTTGTCCGCGATCATCTGGATTTAAGTTCATTGGCACAACTAATTGTTCTGCCTCATCAATAAATTGAAAGATTGGATCTTTAGAGTAAGTGTGATTTCCCATAGTGATTACATCCACACCTGCATTAAGCAAAGCGTGGTAAATCTTACGGGTAATCCCCTTACCATGTGCACTATTTTCTCCATTGGCAACCACTAAATCTAATTGTAGCTCGTCCTTAAGACGAGCTACATTGTTGATTACCATGTTTCGACCGACCGATCCTACAATATCACCAACAAATAAAATTCTCATTATTTTGCGATTTCGTTAGCTCTTGTTTCGCGGATAACAGTAACTTTAATTTGTCCTGGATATGTAAGTTCAGCTTCAATCTTATCTTTTAATTCACGTGCTAATTTTACAGCTTTCAAATCATCAATTTGATCTGGAGCCACAAATACACGAATTTCACGTCCTGCTTGAATTGCATACGTACTTTCTACACCATCAAATGATTTTGAAATACGTTCTAAGTCTTCCAAGCGTTTGATGTAGTTTTGCATTTGTTCTTTACGTGCCCCTGGACGTGCTGCACTTAATGTATCTGCAGCATATACAAGGTTACTAATTAAGTATTTTGGCTCTGCATCTCCATGGTGTGATTGAATTGCATTTAATACAACTTCATCTTCTCCATGTTTTTTAGCAAACTTATATCCAAGTTCTACATGTGAACCATCTACTTCATAGTCGATTGCTTTTCCTAAATCATGTAACAAACCTGCACGTTTTGCAAGAACTTGATTTAATCCAAGTTCAGCAGCCATCATTCCTGTAAGTTCAGCAACTTCCATTGAATGTTGTAATGCATTTTGTCCGTATGAATAACGATATTTCAGTTTTCCGATAAGACGAATCATATCTTTGTCCATTTTTCCAATTCCTAAACGGAAAATTGCATCTTCTCCTGCTTTAAGAATACTTTGATCCATGTCTTTACGTACTTTGCGTACGACTTCTTCAATACGTCCTGGTTGAATACGTCCATCTTTAATTAAACTTTCAAGTGCTTGTCTAGCAACTTCACGACGAATTGGATCAAAACAAGAAAGTGTAATTACTTCAGGTGTATCATCAATATTTAAATCTACTCCTGTAGCTTGTTCAATTGCTTTAATATTACGTCCTTCACGCCCGATAATACGTCCCTTCATTTCCTCAGAAGGTAGGTTTACTACGCTTACCATACGGTCAGCTGCTTCTTCTTGCGATAAACGTTGTACCGACAATGCGATTATATTACGAGCTTTTTCATCAGCTGTACTCTTTGCTTCATCCTCACGTTCTTTAATGTAAGATAATACTTCATTATCCATACGTTTTTCAATAATTGAGAATAACTCATCTTTTGCTTGTTGACTTGTCATTGCTGCAATTCTCTCTAACTCTTCGACTTGTGAGTCGATTTGTTTTTCTAATTCTGCTTCTTTCTTGTCTAATGCTGACATTCTCTCACTTAATTGCGTATTTTTCTTTTCTAATTGTACTTCTTTGCTCACTAAAGCCTCATCCCTAAAATTGAGACTGTCTTCTTTACGAATTAAACTGTTTTCTTTTTCTAATAATTTAGATTCTTGAGCTTTAATTTCTTTTTCTGCATTAAGTTTCAATTCATGAGCCTGCGTTTTCCCCTCAAGCACAGCTTGTTTGATTGTTGATTCCGCTTTTGACTCAGCTTCTTGTATTGTCAATTTGGCTTGTTGCTCACTTTTTGTAAGCCCCATTTTACCAGCGATTGCCATAATAGCAATTCCAATAATTAAACCGATAACACCAGACAAGAGGATTGTAGTTACATCCATATGTTTCTCCTCTTTTCTTGTTGTAATAATCTGAGTAATGATACCCATATATAATAATACATCTAATTCAAGATTTCGGCAATGATTTAACGATTCAAAAAAGAGAAAAACAATTTCTGTTCTTCTCCTTTTTCCTTATGATCGTAAGATAAGTGAAAGCGGTTCAATTCAATTCATTCAACATGATTTCCAGTTGCTTAACTGTTTTTAGTATAGATTCTTCCATATCTTCAACTTTTTGATTTCCAATGACACCTTGAATCATACTCGCATTTGGATGAATTGCTGGTGCATTTTGAATAAAGTGGTCCATATCAATATGACTTTCTCTCATTTTCTTAGAATTTTCTCAATATCTTTACCTTTAGCCAGCTCATCAACAAGTTTATCTAAATAGCGAATATTCAACATGAGAGGGTCTTGAATATCTGCAATGCGCACCCCACAAATACTACCTGTTATCTTCACTGCATTTGGATGAATCTGTGGTGCAAATGTATAAAACTCTTCTACTGTCACATGACTATCTAATTGTTTTTTTAGATTTGCTTCATTATATCCTGTAAGCCACATCGTAATCGTGTCCAATTCTTTTTTTGTCCTGCCTTTACGTTCTACTTTTTGGATATACATTTCATAAATCTTGCCAAAATCCATTTGAAATACTTTTTGATTTGCCATAAATTGCTCCTTTACATTTCTACTTGATGCTCAATTATTTCATATTCATCTCTTAAAATTCCAAATTTTAAAGAATCCCAGTACATATCTTCCCAGTAGCGTACCTTACGAATCCTTCCTTCCAGTTGCATACCTGCTTTCTCTCCTACACGTGCCATTCCTACATTTTTTGACCATGTAGTAAAACCAACATGTTCAATATCAGGTAAACTAGTAAACACATATTGAATCCATAACTTTAGAATGTGCGTACCTAACCCTTTGTTCCAATCCTTTTTACTATAAAGTAAAATCCCTACTTCTGGCCATTTAGCAAGTTTACCATCATCAAAATAATAGGTAACTAGACCGATGATTCTATCTTCATATTCCACCAACATACAATCCTTGCAATTGACATATGTACTTGGTGCAATCTTCTGACTAAATTCTTCATAGGTATACATTGGATCTTTGAAATATGGACCATTCCATTTCATCCACTCCAAATCTCCTTGATATGCAATTTTATATAATGCATCAATATCACTTGCTTCAATTGTTCGTAATACAATTTTATCTGTTTTAATTTTCAAATTTGCCTCCCTTCGTGGAGGCTATTGTGTATCTTTTCCTCCGTTATTTTTTGTGATATGTATTCGTTTTTTCATGATTGTGTCCTCCTTAATGTAATTTCACTTTACCATAGTTTCTTTATAGAGTAAAAAAAGATGAAGTTTCAATTAACGAAACTTCATCTTTTTTATATTCAATTACGCAGCAGCTTCTTCTTTTGGACGAATTGCTTCACGAACAAGTTGTGAGATTTCTTCCATCACATCCTTGTTTTCTTTTAAATATGCTTTCGCACTTTCTTTACCTTGTGCTATTTTATCCCCTTTATAAGAGAACCATGCACCACTTTTTTGCACAATGTCATGATCTACAGCTAAATCAAGAACTTCTCCAACAAATGAGATTCCTTCTCCATACATAATTTCCACTTGTGCAACTTTAAATGGAGGTGCAACTTTGTTTTTTACAACTTTAATGTTTACTTTATTTCCAACTACTTCCGTTCCAATTTTAATCGCTTCACTACGGCGAATATCAATACGTACAGAAGAGTAGAATTTTAACGCACGTCCACCAGGTGTTGTTTCTGGGTTTCCAAACATGATTCCTACTTTTTCACGAAGTTGGTTAATAAATAATGCTGTACATTCACTTTTGTTCATGACACCAGCTAATTTACGCATTGCTTTTGACATTAAACGCGCTTGTAAACCGACTTGCAAATCTCCCATTTCCCCATCAAGTTCAGCTTGAGGAACAAGAGCAGCAACTGAATCGACTACCACTAGATCAATTGCACCAGAACGAATTAACATCTCACAAATTTCTAATGCCTGTTCTCCTGAATCTGGTTGTGATAAAACAAGTTCATCAATATTTACACCTAGATTTTTTGCATATAAAGGATCAATGGCATTTTCAACATCAATAAATGCAGCACGTCCACCTTTTTTTTGTACCTCAGCAATTGCATGTAGCGCTAAAGTTGTCTTCCCACTTGATTCTGGACCATAGATTTCAATGATTCTTCCTTTTGGATATCCACCAATACCTAATGCTTCATCAAGTTTAATACTTCCCGAACTGATTGCATCTACTGAAACATTTGCACGATCTCCAAGTTTCATAATTGAACCTTTACCAAATTGTTTTTCAATCGCACTTATTGCATCACTTAGTAAGGCATCTTTTTTGTCTTCTGCTTTTTTATCATCTACTTTTTTTGTTGCCATGATTTCCTCCTGTTTCTTATATATTTGTCTGGTTTTCTTATTTTCCTAGAATATCTAAAACTTTATGCGCTAAATATGCACATACTTGTTCTCTTACTTCATTACGGTTTCCTGGAAATATTTCTTCAAATACATATACATCTTTATCGTAATAAATTGCCATATCTACTAAACCTACAGCTTTTCCTTCTAGTACATCTGGTCCAGCATTTCCAGTGCATGACAGTACAATGTTTGCTTCGATCTGTTTTGCACCTTGTATTGCCATAGCCTTTGCACACTCTTTACTTACTACTCCATAAGTTTCAATCAAATTAGGATCGATACCCAAGACATGCTCTTTTACTTCACTCATATAGGTGACAAAACCACCTTTAAGAACTTTACTTGCTCCTGGCACTTCACTTATCTTAGCACATAACAAGCCACCAGTGAGTGACTCGACGGTGGCGATAGTAAGTTGATGTTGTTGTAGTCTAGCAACAAGTTCCTTCATTATTTACTCTCCAAGATAAATTCTTTCATTTCCATGAAATACTTGATTCCACTAATTACAGAAACAAGGGTTGCTGCGTAAACAAGTATTTGATCTACTGGAATTCCTACAGCAACAAATGGAACATTTGCAAGTAGGACAAAGATAATGGCAAACATTTGTAATACCGTTTTTAATTTCCCCCAAATACCTGCAGCTACGACGATACCTTTTTGTGCTGCCATCATACGCATTCCATCAACTAAGGTATCACGCCAAATCATAATTACAACAGGCACAACACTTACTTGTCCACTAACTGCAAGCAGAATAAATAGTGTATTCACTAATAATTTATCTGCAATCGGATCGATAAATTTTCCAAAGCTTGTTATTAACTGATATTTTCTTGCAATATAGCCATCTAGAAAATCAGTAAATGATGCAACTGCAAAGATAAGCAATGCAATTACATTTTTCACTGGAAGTAATGTATCCATGATATGTATGTTTCCTAAGTTCATGTCAATTACATAAACACAAACAATAATTGGAACTAATACCACCCGAAACAATGATAATTTATTAGGTAAATTCATAGTTACTGACCTTTCACATTAAGTGTTATATCTAATACGTTTCCATTTGCGGCAACGCTAGGATCAATTGTCATTTTTGTCCCATTGATATATATACTTACTTTTTGATCTGCATAGTTTCCAAAATTAATCGTATAGATGTCATTTGCACCTGCAGTTCCTGTATAAACAATTTTACTTGTGCTGTTATAAACATCACCAATAATCACTTCTTGTCCATTAAGATATACACGAATCCAAGATTCTGTTCCATTTTCTAAACGAATATCTAATTCCAAAGGATCGTTAAGTTTTACACCCGTAATATCATATGTTGAAGGATTTACTTGCGTAAATACAACACTGTTTTTTTCTTGTTCTTGTTCTTTTTTTGTTTCATCTGTATCACCATTATCTTTTTCTGGTGTTGGTGTCGGTGTTACTTCACTTTGCTTGTCATTATTTGCACTTGAATCATCTGGTGCAAATACATTGTTAAACACCGCAAAAATAATCACTCCAACAATCACAACGACAATCACTAATAATGAAATCAGTGAAATATCTACTTTGCTTTTACGGAAACGAGATGATTGTTTCACGTTTTGTCGAATTGATTTTAAATCTTTATTTGCGCTAACTGGTGGCTCTGTATAGGTATGAGCCTTTGGTACTTCACGTCTTTGTTTAATGTTTTGATCCAATTCTTCACGCTCTTGGATGGCTTTCATTGATAATGTTTGTGTGTATTCTTCAACGCTTGTATCATAAGCATCACGAATATCATCGAAATTCACACCTAATACTTCCGCATACTTACGCACATAAAATCTAAGATAACTAATATCATTTTCGAAAAAATCGAAATCTCCATTCTCAATCGCCTCAATTTGATCAGGGCGCATTTTTGTCATCTTTTCAATATCCGCATATGTATATTTTTTCTTTAATCTTATATCCTTTAATTGTTGTCCAATTTCTTTCATATCACACCTCGAAATATGCATACTCTACACTATTATAGCAACTTAAGTTGGATAAGTAAAACAAAAAGGAAACCGGAGTTTCCCTTGTAAATAACGCATATAAGCCATGTTCTGTACTCCGAAGAGTGGTAACCATTTATCTACACTTACGTGTCCCTATTGAACTTCGGTTCGTTCGCTAGAGTTCCCCTACCAATATTTGGGTTTCTCGCTTGTGGGGTTTACCCGTTCCAGTCTTTACGTTTCCATAAAGCATCGTCACTGTGGCACTTTTAAAGACGCCATCCATAGTTGCCCTTAGGATTTTGTCAGCCGTTAGCTTTCGCTACCTAGATTTATTTTTTTATCTAGCACAAACACTACAATCATCACAGATTGTGCGAGCATGGACTTTCCTCTACTTTTGCAAGCAGCGATTACCCTGCGTTATCTTTTAAATACTTCTGCTTCTAAATTTGAAATTCGCTTCAACAAATCCACATAATCTACTTGGTTTTGTTTATCACATTCATAATTTAATTGTGCTTCAAGCTCTTTGATTTTCGCTTGTAGTTTTTTATTTTCATCTTCATAACGATGTAAATGTTGCCCAAGTTCTTCAATAAAGGCACCATATGCTTCGTAATCTTCAATAATTTTATCTAAAAAACTATCTACTTCACCAGTTGCATACCCTTTCATATCCACATGAAATTGCTTGTCTAGTATGTCTTTAATCGTCAAATTGTATCTTTCCATAATATCACCTACTTCAGTTTCGCAAATTATACATTAAAAAGCAAGTGTGTGCACTCATTTTTTAATAACTGTCCTTGCATTTTTCGTGTATAATATAGAATAGGTGAAATTATGATAAACTATCCAACAAAGAAAAAACCAGCAGTTCAAAGTATTTCCTCAACAAGTAATCAAAGAGGAATGAATTTGGAAAAAGATTTAAATGATTCGAATACGTTCTATAAAGAAACAGGTCGTGCTCTAATTTATAAGAAACCGACACCTGTACAAATCGTACGTGTAGACTATCCAAAACGAACCGCTGCAAAAATCGTGGAAGCCTATTATAAAACACCAAGTACAACTGATTACAATGGGATTTATCGATCAACGTATATTGACTTTGAAGCAAAAGAAACTACAAGTAAAACTTCTTTTGCCTTCCGCAATATTCATGAACACCAGATCGCACATTTACGTGCGGTAAAGCAACATGGTGGAATTGCATTTCTAGTTATACGATTTATTGCGTATAATGAGACATATCTACTTGATGCAGAATATATCATCAATGAAGAAAAGCAACATAAATCCATATCCTATAAAAAGGTGCAAACCCATGGATATTTAATTGATGAATCATATACACCACGTTTGAAATATTTAGATGTGGTGGACGCAGTATACTTTAAGGAGGATTCTTATGGCAAATAAAAAAATAAATACGCCAAAAAGGTCAAAACCAAGTAATGGTCAAAAAACAAAAACAAAATCAAAATTAACTGGACGTCGTGTCGTTAATACGATCTGTATCATTATCCTAGCTGGGATGATGCTTGTAAGTGTAACAGGTTTTGTGATGTTGCAAGACATCTTATCAAAGAAGCAAAATGACCGCAGTGAATTAACAGCGAATGCTTCAACCCGCATGTTTGCGATTGATGGAAGTTTAATAACAACCCTTTCCATGGGAGATGGAATTCGTGAAAACGTAAAATTAGAGGAAATTCCAAATAATGTAATTGATGCATTCTTAGCGGTAGAAGATTCTCGTTATTTTGAACATAACGGATTTGACTTACCCCGCTTTATTAAATCAGGTGTCATCAACGTTGGAGCTGGTGGAATCCGCCAAGGTGGTTCTACATTAACTATGCAACTTGTTGATAATGCAAACATGCTTCAATTAACAGAAGAAGAAAAAAATGAAGCGAATACATTAACGAAAATCGAATGGAAAATTCAAGAGATTTTTAATTCGATGGAGCTTGAAGCAGAAGAAAGCAAAAACGATATCTTAGAAAACTATTTAAATAAGATTAACTTTGGAGGTCCTGCTCGAGGGATTGAAAAAGGTGCAGAATACTATTTTGGTAAATCGGTTAGTGATATCAATTTAGGAGAAGCCGCTTTCTTAGCTGGTGTAATTAACGCCCCTGCCACAAACAACCCGTATAATGGTGTAACATCATATGCACAGGTTGATGAAAATGGTGAGCCGATTCTCAATGAAGCAGGCCAACAAACTGCTGTAGTTACTGTTAACCATTACGATGCAGCAATTGAACGTCGTAATGACACGCTATATCAAATGTTGAATCACGGATATATCAGTGAACAAGAGTACAAAGTTGCTGTATCTGAAGATTTATCATTTCAATTAAGTGGTGCTGCACAATTTCAGGTAGATGAATACCAAAGTTTTATTACGTACGCTGCAAATGAAGTACTTGAGAAAACTGGATATGATCCATATACAACACCAATGGATATTTATACAACAATGGATATCGAGTCACAGCAACTTGCAGATAGCATCTGTAATAGTGAAGCGGTCGATTATACAGGTACTCCATTTAATATCAATGAACAATACGATGAACGTTATCAAACGGGATTCACATTAATGAACAATCAAACCGGTGAAATACTCGCTTTCGGTGGTGGACGCGGGGATATCACAAAAAACCGTGCATGGGATTTAGACCAACAACCTGGATCAACTGCAAAACCAATTATTGAATATGCTGCAGCATTTGATAACTTAGGATATTCAACAGAACATGTTATTGAAGATGGTCCAACAGCCTATACTGACACTGATATTCTATGGAATGCAGATGATCAATTTAGAGGTGACTTAGACTTACGTGAAGCAATTAACCACTCGCTTAACGTCCCTGCATTCAAAACCTTACAGGAACTTGTAAATACAATTGGTATTGACGGTGTACAAGATTACATGAGAAAACTTGGTATTCCAGAAGATGTCGTTGAAAACTTCGTAATGGGATATTCTATTGGTGGTGGAGATTTACGTATGACAACACTACAATTAGCTGAAGCATACACTACATTCGCCAATAAAGGACAACGTGTAACTCCATACTCGGTAAAAGAAGTAAAATTCCAAGATACAACAATAAAAACATATAAAGCAAAAACTGAAAAAACTGATGTATATTCTGAAGGAGCAGCATGGCTAATGTCATATATGTTAGCAGGTGCTGTAGATGAAGGTTGGGGAAATATTAATTCATTCACTAACTCAGGATATCGCATTTATGCCAAAACAGGAACTTCATCTTATGAGGATGATGACCCAACACTTAAATATCCAAAAGGTGCAGGAAAGGACAAATGGATTGTTGGATATACTGACAAATATACAGTTTCCGTTTGGGCTGGATATGATAAAGGTGTGCCTGGAGAAGACAACTATCTAGATGAATATAAACTTTACAATTGGAATTTAGAAGGTCGTATTGCTAGAACCATGCTAGACCATATTACGAATAATGGTGAAGACGCATCAAAAGAAATGTTTGCACAACCTGCTGATGTATCAAGTATTAGTTATACAAAAGGTACTTGGCCATATGCAACAACAGCAAACAATGATACAAAAGCGTATATCTTAAAGAAATATGCTGGTAATCTAAAAGCAATTGCAGCAGACCCACTAAGTGATCCTTCATCAATTAC
Source organism: Breznakia blatticola (assembly GCF_004365815.1). Classification (GTDB taxonomy): domain Bacteria; phylum Bacillota_I; class Bacilli_A; order Erysipelotrichales; family Erysipelotrichaceae; genus Breznakia; species Breznakia blatticola. The sequence goes on along the minus strand of NZ_SODD01000008.1, from coordinate 1,080 downwards.
CGTTACATACAAAGATGGTAAAGTAGAATATGCAATGAGTGCATATCCTGATGCAAGTGCACTAGAAGAAAAGAGTCATACAAAATCTATGACTGCAAAAGGTATAACAAAAACTGGTAAACTGTGGTTTGATAAGTCATTTATCTTTGGAGTCGTACAGTATAAATTTACAGTAAAACTAAATGGTACAGCCATCGAAACATTTACTGGTACATCTGATAAAGGTGTATACGAAAAGTTACCATCAAATGCTAAAAATGGTGATACTGTTGAAGTTTGCGGATTCTATCAATATTCAAAAACTGACACAAAATCAAAAGAAGTATGTGCTTCAGTAACTGTTGATAAAAAAGCAACTCCAGTAGGAACTGAATTTCTAAATCTATTCCAAGAAGGACTTACAGCTACTGAAGTAAAAGCTAGAGTTGATACATATATGAGTGCAAACTTCCCAGATGTGAAAAACTATGTCATCGTAGAAGACCCAACAGCAAAAATGGGTACGATGGGTAAAGCTACAACAATAAAAGTTGGTGACATCTTAGATGCATCTAAATCTTATATTATTGCTGTAGGTACTAAAAAAGCAGACTAATCACATATGAAGATGATTTATCCTTTGATAGATCATCTTTTCTTATATTCATTTTTAATTATGCTATAGAATTTCATATTCATTGTAGAAAAATCTCTTATAAATATGCACAAATATCTATATCAAGAGTGTAATTACTCAATCGACACTATAAGATGATAAAGTGTAATTCAATTATCATTCAGTGCAAAACAAATACAGGCATATTGTAAACAAAGTTTCTGTGTTGTTTATCAGGAATGGTATTTTCGTATATTTACACTAAAACGAAAAAAAGAGTCTGATAAACTTCAATAGATTATAAATCAATCTATTTCGTTACAGCCCTTTTTTACGATTTATTTGAATAAGCTAACTTGAATAAGGAAACATTTTTAGGATTAATAATTATTTGGCTTAATTCAACCAGTGCATACCAAGTCTCGATAAATCACTGATAAGTACTGAATAATTTATGTGTCTTTAAAGCATTTCTTGTGATGGTA
>NZ_SODD01000007.1 GCF_004365815.1 Breznakia blatticola | reverse complement strand
ATTGAAGTTTTTATAGAGGATTCACCTCTAAACTAAGACAATCACCTATTTATATGCCAATATCATTCTTTACTTGACATATGATAGTTTGTCTTTATGTAATCTTCTTGACGCATTAGTATTTTTAATAATTGAATTTTTCTATTATTTCTCATATGTCCCCCAACTTTACTATCCTAACAATCTCAAAGAATATAAAGAAAGTCAACGTTTGCCATGTTTATGAATTTGCCAAACAAAAGTGGCAAAATATTCGCTTTATCTTTTTACTTCAAATTCTATACTTGAGATAGACGTTGAAGTACTACAACTGTTTTCAAGGAGGATATGAAATGAAACGAATTTGGAATGTAGCTCTAGCATTCGTACTAATGTTCACGTTAGTCGCATGTAATACGAGTACAAAAGAAGAAGCGAATAAAGAAACAAGTGATGAAGTAACCATCTATTTAGTTCGTCATGGAAAAACATGGTTTAATACAACGGGACAAGTTCAAGGATTTGCGGATTCCCCACTTACAGAAAAAGGGATTGAACAAGCAAAACAAGTAGGTGTTGGATTAAAAGACATTACATTTGATGCTGCTTACTCAAGTAGTTTAGGTAGACAAAGAGAAACCGCACAACATATACTTGATGGGAATAAAAATGACATTCCTGCAATCATTGAATTGGATGGATTTAAAGAATGGAACTATGGTGGATTTGAAGGTAGAGACAATGAAGCGATGTGGCGTCCTATTTTGGAACAATACAACTTACAATGGGATGACAATTGGACAGATTATCCAAAATTAGTTGAATTACTTGGTGACGAAGGTATTGCTGATGCCATTGCTGCATCTGATCCATTAAAAGCAGCAGAAACATACGAACAAATTACCAAACGTGGACAAGAAGCAATGGCTACGTTAGTGGCAAATGCACAAAAAGATGGACATAATAATGTTTTAGTTGTCTCTTCAGGAGGAATGATTCCTACATTGATGACATTACTCGTTCCTGACCAATATAATGGAGAAGATATTGGAAACTGTTCCGTTACAATACTTACTTACAAAGATGGTACGTATACATTACAAAGTGTTGGAGATGACTCTTACTTAAAATAACAACTACGAAACTGCAATTATCAAATTAGATATTGCAGTTTTTATTCATAATCGGTATTACCGTTATGATATATTATTATCCTTCATCATTAATGAATAAACTTACATTTAGTTACATTAGTTTACATTTTTCATTTGATTCTCTAGATTTATTATCATTTATATTGTAATATGTAAGTACTATCAAATGTGATATGTTGATAGTATGTGTTTATCTTTGATGTATATCTATGTGTGATGGATATACGCAAAGAATGGGATAGAAATGTCTATATATTCTAGTTTAACTAGAAAAAAAGACTTCATCGAAGAGAAAAGTATTCGCTATATAATGGATACTTTTTTCTTTATCTTATTATGTAACAATTTACATTTTATGAAAAAATTACATTTTTCATTGACATGTGTTTTCATGTTTGTTACTATTTGATAAACCAATGAATGGGAGATCAAGCGATTTAAGCGCTAATAGAGAGTGAGTGATGGTGGAAATCTCACAGAGATGCTGTTTCGTAAATGGACCCATGAGGGCGAACTGAAAGATGTATTTCAAGTAGGTAAGACGGATACCCACGTTATAGGGTTAAGAATGTGATAGCATTTGAAAGTTGGATTTGGTAAATCAAATCAAACAAGGTGGCACCGCATGTGTAAGATACACTTGTCCTTGAGCTTATTTTTTAAGCAAGGACAAGTGTTTTTTTATTCAAAGCTACAATTAAATGCATCATGACCAAAACATATAGGAGGAAAAGAAAATGAAAAAAGTATTATGTTTGGCTATGAGTTTATTAATGGTATGTACATTGGTGGCCTGTTCAGGCGACAAAAAAGATGGAGGTAACAGTTCATCAAAGAAAGTAGGTATTGTACAAATTGTGGATCATGCATCATTAAATACGATTCGTGAAGCTGCCGTAAAAGAAATTACAGATACTGACGATTCAATTGAAATCGTTTATAAAAATGCAAATGGTGATATGAGTACACTAAACACGATTTGCCAACAATTTAAAGATGATGGTGTCGATGCAATTATTGCCATCGCAACACCTTCAGCAATGGCTGCAGCAAATGTAAGTAAAGATATTCCAGTTATCTTCTCAGCTGTATCTGATCCAATTGGTGCAAAACTTGTGGATAGTTTAGAAAAGCCAGGAGGAAACATCACTGGGACTAGTGATGAAGTACAAGTAGATCAAATTCTTGCATTAGCAACAGAGATGCTCCCAGAAACTAAATCAATTGGATTGCTATACAACTCAGGAGAAGTAAACTCTGTGAGCAATATGAATAAAGCAAAAGAATATGCCAAAGCAAATGGATTAGAAGTATATGAAAGTGCATTTGCTAATACTGCAGATATTCAAAGTTCAATGCAAAACCTATGCCAACAAGCAGATATCGTATTTACACCAAATGATAATTCTGTGGCAAGTGCAATGGATGTTGTAAGTGCTGTAGCAAACAAAACAAACACCCCATTATTTGTTGGGGCGGATTCAATGGTAGCTGATGGTGGGCTAGCAACTGTAGGAATCGACTATACATCTCTAGGAAAAGAAACTGGAAAGATGACAATCAAAGTATTAAACGGAACAAGCCCAGCAGATATTCCAGTAAAAGTATTTAAAGATAACTTGAGTGTTTACATCAATACAGATGTAGCAAACAAACTGAATATCACAACCCTAGATACAATCAAGAAAAACCACGAAACTGTCGTAGAAGTAAAATAATATTTGAGTAAACATTGGAGGAACTTGTATGAGTGTAAATACAATATTGGGTGCAATTGAATTAGGATTACTATTTTCCATTATGTCATTTGGAGTTTATGTAACATTCAAAGTATTGGACTTTCCAGATTTAACCGTAGATGGTAGCTTTACTGCAGGTGCAGTGACAAGTGCTGTACTATCTATTGCTGGACATCCGTTTTTAGCCATCCTTGGCGGTACACTCGTAAGTTGCTTCGCTGGAATGGTCACTGGATTTTTGCACACAAAGATGAAAGTAAATTACATCTTAGCAGGAATACTAACAATGACTGGATTATATTCGATCAACTTAAAAATTGCTGGTGGTACACCAAACCTTTCATTATTTGGTGTAGAAACCATCTTTACGAAATTTCATGATGTACTTGCTAGTATTGGCTTACCAACAAGTATGCTTGATCACAGCAATTTAATCTTATTGTTGGTGATTGTTATTATCTGCATGCTATTACTTTATGTATTTTTTAAAACACAGATGGGACTTGCCTTACGTGCAACCGGAAATAACGAAGAAATGGTACGAGCAAGTTCAATCAATACTGATGCGATGAAAATTATGGGGCTGGGACTAGCTAATGGATTTGTTGGCTTATGTGCAGCGATTTATACACAACACCAAACCTTCTATGATATCTCTCAAGGTATTGGAATGATGGTAGTTGCACTAACAAGTATCATCATTGGTGAAAGTGTATTTGGTAAACGTAGTGTACTTAATTCACTTGTTTCAATTGTACTTGGAGCAATGGTTTATCGTTTACTGTTATCTTTTGCCTTAGCTCAAGGAATGGATCCGAATGATTGGAAATTATTATGTGCATCTTTAGTCGCAATTGTAATTTCGATTCCAACCATTAAAACATTTATTGAGAAAAAGCGGAAACGTGCACGCAGAATTGGAGGTAAGTAATATGTTAGAACTTAAACATATCAGTATTACATTCAACGAACACACCGTTAACGAGAAAAAGGCATTGAATGATGTGAGTTTGAAAGTTAACGATGGCGATTTCATTACGATTATCGGAAGTAATGGTGCAGGTAAAAGTACCTTATTGAATTGTATAAGCGGAAGTTATGAAGTAGATGAAGGTCAAATCATTCTTAATGGAAAACATATGGAATATATGAAAGAATACAACCGTGCTAAGAAAATTGGTCGCTTGTTTCAAGACCCATTAAAAGGAACAGCTCCAGATATGAGTATTGAAGAGAATTTGGAACTTGCTTATCGACGTGGAAATTCTCAAAACAGTTTATATCATCGATTCTTCAAAATTGGTTTAACAAAACAAGAACGTCAATTGATGAAAGACAAAGTTTCCTTATTAGGTCTAGATTTAGAGAAACGTTTCTCAAGTAAAGTTGGATTACTATCAGGTGGTCAACGGCAAGCACTTACATTGATGATGGCAACAATTAATACACCTGATTTATTACTTCTTGATGAACATACTGCAGCTCTTGATCCAAAGACTGCAAAACAAGTAATGGAAATTACCGATACGATTATTAAAGAAGAAAACATCACAACCATTATGATTACCCATAACATTGCCCAAGCATTAGCTTATGGAAATCGTTTAATTATGATGAATGAAGGGAAAATTCTTTATGAGTTTTCCAACGAAGAAAAAGCGAACTTAACTATTGAAGATGTGATGAAATTGTACCAACAAAAAAGTCACAACGACTTTAGTGACAGTATGCTATTAGATTAAAATTTGCGAACCAATTGTGATCCTTGAATGATGAGGAGGGCCTTCACTCCCTCCCTCATCGCCTTATATTACAATGTTCGATATATATAGATGAAAGAAGAAATCGTTACTAATTTCTTCTTTTTTTATATGTATCTTTTATGCGTTTTGTTTATAAGCTATGCATTTTAGATGAAATCTTGTAGGTGTTACTCGGGATAATTATTTTCTTTTTTTGGATGTGTACGTTATAATGTATGCATAGTTTATACGTGGAAGTGATCCGAAAAGACATTTACCTACAACTTAAACCACATCTTAAACTATACAACGTTGCATTCATTTGAAGCGACAGGAGGTATAACATGAAAAAAACGAATATGAAACGCTTTACTCTACTTGCATTGTTTATTGCAATAGAGATTGCAGTTAGTGTCATCCCCTTTTTAGGTTACATTAATTTGGGATTCATTAACGCAACAACTTTACATATTCCAGTCATTATTGCTGGAATCTTACTAGGAAAGAAAGAAGGAGCAATTGTTGGACTTATCTTTGGGTTAACATCTCTTATCAAAGCAAGTATTGATCCAAACATCTCAAGTTTTGTGTTCTCACCATTTATTACAATCGGTGGGCAAAGTGGAAACTTCGTTAGTTTATTAATTGCAATTGTGCCTAGGGTACTGGTCGGCTTTGTTGCTGGGTTTGTTTATGAACAACTTTCCAAACGCAATGTGAATGACATCCTTTCGATGTCAGTTGCTGCATTACTTGGTTCCTTGACGAACACGATTTTAGTTCTTGGTGGAATCTACATATTCTTTGGACCAGCATATGCAAGTGCTGTAGGTGTTGCCTATGATGCACTGATTGGATTTATTATGTCTATCATAACTGGTTCAGGAATTATGGAAGCTATTGCCGCAGTCATTATTGCTGTAGCTGTATGTAAAGCTGGAAAAAAAGTAGTATCACTATAAGGAGAAAACGATGAAACCATGTGTCGTAGTTGGTGTTACAAGTTCGATTGCTACATTTAAAGCCGTACAACTTGTAAGTGACCTATTAAAAAAAGGATATGATGTAGAAGTCATAATGTCTAAAAATGCTACAAAGTTTGTAGACCCTTTGACATTTTCTTCACTGACAAAACACAAGACATACGTGCACACTTTTGATCGTGTCGAGCATTATGATGTTGAACACATCTCATTAGCAAAAAAAGCAGATGTCTTTATCTTAGCTCCAGCAACTGCAAACGTTATTGCAAAAGTGGTTCATGGACTTGCTGATGATATGTTAAGTACTACATTTTTAGCAGCAAATTGCCCAAAACTTATCGCGCCTGCGATGAATACACAAATGTATAACAATCCTGTGACACAAGAAAACCTAACTAAAGCCAAAAAACTTGGCTATCATATTATTGAACCATGTGTTGGTTTACTTGCATGTGGTGATACAGGCACTGGAAAACTTGCCGATATTCCAACGATGATTGAAGCTATTGAAATGGTTGGTTATCCTAAAAAAATACTTACTGGTAAACGCGTGCTTGTTAGTGCTGGACCAACAAGGGAAGCTCTTGATCCTGTACGTTTTATCTCAAACCATAGTAGTGGAAAAATGGGATATGCAATCGCAAAAGCTGCCCGAAACATGGGAGCAAGCGTCACTTTAGTTAGTGGTCCCGTACATCTTAGTAAACCATATCGCGTAGACGTAGTTGATGTAGTCAGTGCAGCTGATATGTTTGATGCAATGACAAAAGAATATGATACATATGATTATGTCATTATGGCTGCTGCAGTTGCAGATTACACACCAAAAGTTATCGCTGATCAGAAAATTAAAAAAGATACAGAAACAACCGCTTTTGAATTTGTGAAAACAAAGGATATCTTACAATATTTAGGTGATCATAAAAGTCATCAAAAGCTTTGTGGCTTTGCGATGGAAAGTGAAAATATGCTTGAAAACGCACGCAAGAAATTTGAAAAGAAGCATTGCGACTTACTAGTTGCAAACAATATCCGTACACCTGGTGCTGGTTTTGATGTCGATACAAACATCATTACACTAATCAATCGTGACGGAAACACAGAGTTGTCACAAGCAAGCAAAGAAGAACTTGCATATCGCATCTTAGAAACACTGTGTAAATAGGAGAGAATTATGTTAGTAGTTATAGACGTTGGAAATACCAACATTACCATTGGATTATATGAAAAAGGTAGTGATACACTTGTTCAAAGTTATCGACTAACCGCACAAAATCGCATGACAAGTGATGAATATGGATTCTTTATGACAAGTTTCCTGAATGCGGCAAAAATCGATGTCAAAGATATTGAAGATGTTATCATTTCTAGTGTTGTGCCTAAAATTATGCACAGCTTTACCAATTCGATTCGAAAGTTTTTTAATATCGAACCAATGATTGTAGGTCCAGGGGTAAAAACTGGAATTTCTATCCGGATTGATAACCCACGGGAACTTGGTGCTGACCGTCTTGTAGATGCTGTAGGTGCATACTACGGATACGGTGGTGATATTCTCGTGGTTGATTTTGGTACAGCAACAACCTTTGATTTTGTAAATAGCAAAGGTGAGTATCTAGGAGGAACAACTGCTCCAGGTATTGAGATTAGTGCGCAAGCACTATCTAGTAGGGCTGCAAAGTTACCAGAAATTCAAATACAACCAGTCCATAACGTACTAGCAACAAATACAATTGATAGCATGCAAGCTGGTGTATATATTGGGTATGTTGGGTTAACCGAACATATTATTAAGCTTTTCAAAGAAAAAATGGGGGACCACATTCGCGTCATAGCGACTGGTGGTTTAGGAAGGATTATAGCCGAAGGAACTGAGGAGATCGATATTTACGATCCCGACTTAACGTTTAAAGGATTACGGATGATATATGAGCGAACAAAAAAAGGGTAGAAGCACAAGAACACAATTAGAAAGCCGTGGGTTTATCGAGCATTTCGATATTTACCCAAACAAGCGAGAAAAAGAAACATCGATTGTTAATCTTAACGATAAACAAGCAATCAAACGTACGATTGCCGCAAAACACCTTTCCTTGTTTGCTAATGAAGAAGAAATTTGTAAGTTATTACTTCAACGTTTAACTATTGAAAAAGCATTGTATACACGTATGGAAATTTGTAAGTCTTTGCAAAATGCTACACAGCAAGTTGGCTTACTAATTGACTACTTAGCAGTGATTCCAAATAAGCAATATACAACATTGCCAAAGCGAATCACAAAGAAGAATTCATATCCTTTACCTCGTGATCTTATTGCTAGAACACTTGGTCGTATGGATATTGAAGTATTACCCGATTTACTTAACGCATTGGTTATTAAACCCCGTAAAGTACAACGCGAAGCAATTATTGCAATTGGTTACTTACTTTACAACAATGACTTCAGTGATGAAATTGTCTTCAAAATCATTGAAGCAACCTATTACAATAGTAAAGATCCTGTCTATCGATGGAAAGTTATGATTGTCATGGGTCAACTGCTTCCTTATAGCACAGAGTTTCTATCATCGATTCGCAACGACGGAACCTTACGTTATAAAGAAGCACAAAAAGCACTATCCAAACAAAAAGAGATTTCGACAGACGAACTGTAGAAATCTCTTTTCTTATTTAATAAATTCTTTAATTGTATCCAATCGTGCAATGGTATCATCATACCCCAATTGGAACCATCCACGAAGTTTATCAGGATCTTGCGTATACCGCGTAATTCCATGATCTTCACTAGGACGTAAAACTAAAGCTTGTCCTTTGCTTTCTAATTCTTCAACTTTATCCCATTGTTCTTTATAGCGAACATGACGTAATTTCAAATCACGTGCAACATGTGGATATTTACGATACTTCATTTTGGCTAAGCATATTTGCCATCCAGGTGCAGGTTTACGTACATATCCTTCTTCTTTTGTCGAAATGAAAATATGCTTCGTATTTCCTTGACGAATGCTTTGCTCGATTGGAATCATATCAATCAATCCTGCATCCATATATAAACCACCTAAATATTTGTAAGGTTTCGTTAATAACAGTAATGCACAACTTGCCTTCACAAGCGTTTGGTCCTTGTCTAAGTACTCTTTACTGTAATACTCCACTGTTCCCTTCTCGATGTTATATAAGCCGATATCAAGCCTTGTACGGCTCTTATAAAAGGTATCATAATCAAGAGGTGTCTTTTTCTCTAGAAATTGGAAAACTGCATTTAAACCGAAGATCCCACCTTCTTTAAATAATGGTCGAATACCTACTGCATCTTTTTGAGTTCCTGCTTCAATTCCTGTCACTTCCAAACGATATGGTTGACGTGACACATAGGGCAGTAGATTTTCAGCTCCTGCACTAATTCCAACTGAATACGGCAGTTTTATATCATGGTCTAGTAATGCTTTTAAAACACCGCTGGTATAGGCTGCTTTGGTTCCTCCGCCTTCGCAAATAATCCCAACATTTTGATTCATAAATTCCTCCTACATAAGTGGTGAGAATACATTGAGAATTGCACGAATCATTCGCACAACAAGTTTCTCACTACGACAATATTCATACGTAATTTCTTGCGAAACATCAAGCATTTCAAGATAATCACGTTTTATATCTTCAATACAACTGCTCTTATAAAACCAAATCCCACATTCATAGTGTAAGTAGTATGAACGGAAATCCATATTACTCGTTCCTACGATGGCATACTTATCATCAGAAACAAAGGTCTTTGCATGCACAAAGCCTGGTGTGTATTCATAAATTCTAACACCATTGCGTGTTAAGATTTCATAGTTTGAGCGTGTCAGTTGAAACACGACTTTCTTATCTGGAATATGCGGAACTAAAATTCGCACGTCCACACCGTTCTTTGCCGCTAAGATTAATGCTGTTCGCATCTCCGAATCAATAACTAAATATGGTGTTGTGATATATACATAATCCGTTGCATTATTAATCATATTAATATGTGTGTACTCTCCAACATTTTCATCATCTGTTGGGGTATCACTAAACGGTTGTACTAAACCATCATTTGGATACATCTCAAATGCTTCATCCGGTTGTTTGAAATCATGATAGTTATCTTTTTCATCACTGTTATAATTCCAAAACTGTAAGAACATAAAGGTAAAACTCCACACCGCTTCTCCTTCAAGCATGGCTCCACCATCTTTCCAATGACCAAAGCGCACTTTACGATTGATATACTCATCTGCGATGTTGATTCCACCAGAGAAAGCAACTTTACCATCAATAACTGTTATTTTTCTGTGATCGCGATTATTCATTTGAATAGCCAAGCGTGGTCGAATTGGATTAAACACATACGTTTTAATTCCCAGTGCTTCGAGTTTGAGGTTTGTTTTACTTGGAAGTTTACTTGCACAACCAAAATCATCATAAATAAGGCGTACATCTACACCTTCATTGACTTTTTGTACAAGCACCTCAAGTATACTATCCCACATGTATCCTTCATCAATGATGAAGTATTCCATAAAGATAAACTTCTCTGCACGTTTTAATTGCAACATCAATTCCGCGAAGTTTTCTTCACCTGTCGCAAAAAACTTAGTTCGCGTTTTTCCATATGGTGGGAATTGACTTGCATTCCAAATGTAATTAATTTGTTTATAGGCACTTCCATCATTTTGTACTAAATAATGATATAGTTCTTCATTTCCTTCAATATGCGCTACGACATCTTGATGTAATACTTCATCACGTTCACGTAACTTCTTAGGTACTTTCTTTGCCCCAAACATTAAGTAAAATAGCCATCCAAATACTGGTGCAATCAAAATCAAAATTGACCAGGATAGTTTATACGATGGATTATCGTTTCGATTAATTACATATAAGGCTGCTAAAATTGAAAATACATGAAAGATGGAATACGCATCTAAGCTAAAAACACTAAGAGTGTATACCCCTAGCATTACTAGCCCGAGTTGCAGTATGATCAATACTCCAACAATTACGATTTTATTGGTTAGTAATCGAAAAATTTGTTTCATCTTACCCCTTATTTTCTATTTTTTTGAATGAATGCAACAAGACTTTCACTAATTCGTTCGACCATTTCCATGTTCACTGAATGATCTTTACCTGTTGCACATCCCTCAACCATCAGACTTCCGTCTTCATTATCACCTGTTGAAATCATCATTGCTTTTGAGAAATCACGTAAGATACCCTCCGCTTTACGATCATCACCCATTTGCACAATTTCAATTGGTGTTGTTCCTTTATATGCTTTTTGCATATCACGCGCTTCATTCTTTAGTCCACGTCCTACTTGATATGAAATTTGACTTCCTCGACCAATGCAGAAAAGCATAATCATTGAAGCACTTGCTTTATTGTTTGCGACCAAGTATTTTTGGAATGCTACATTCCCATTACTTAAATGTACTTGATTACTATCTGTGAAAGCAAACATGACTTCTTTACGTTGACTTGGACTTAACTGTTCAGCCATATCAAGAGCAATGGCAATCGATGCACTGTTATTTACATAGTTCTTCTTATTTGGTACACCTCGTACAATAAAGACAACCAGTGCAGCTAAATACAACAACACAAAGATAAAGAAATATGTTGCAATACTTGCTGGCAAGAATGCCGGAATAATATATAGCAACGCAAGTAATACTAAGTAACCTGCAATCATTGGCACAAAACGCGGGAAAAACATTCTACGCATTTGTTTATATCCATCTTGTGGGTAAATTCGATTCTTAAACCAAAATACCTTTGGTGGTGTATTATACGGTATAACAAACACATACTTTGCTTGTTTGATACTACCTACATATAAATTATTCACACGAGATAGTTTGACTCTTTGTGTGTCTGTTTCTACTTTATAACCCAATTGTTCAAAGTCGTGCGAGATGGCTTCACGGAACTTACGTTTTTGTGATCCCTTAAAGCGACAACCATATTGATCCATATATTTCTTAGCGATTTCGTTTAACATAAATTCCTCCATATATTCTTGATTATTATACAACAATTCCACCTAAACAAAAAGTAAATCCATAGATTCTAACTGAACAATAACTGAACTTTTTCTACTCTATCTTCATCACTTGAATCATTCTATCTGTTCGCTTCAATCATAGAGTTAAAATTAATTTGGATATCTTTCGTATTTTTGACTACCTAATTTTTGCAATATATCAGTTTTTTACTTTTTTAAAGTTTACGTTAACTAGGCACGCGGAGGTCCAGTTATAAGTCACAAGCTCCAATAAGATTAAAAAACACCGAAGTTTATCACTTCGGTGTAGTTTACTATATGGTGGAGCTTAGCGGGATCGAACCGCTGACCTCCTGCGTGCAAGGCAGGCGCTCTCCCAGCTGAGCTAAAACCCCATGTATATAGACATTCGAATAGAAAATGGTGGGCCTGAATGGATTTGAACCAGCGACCTCACCCTTATCAGGGGTGCGCTCTAACCAACTGAGCTACAGGCCCGCTTCTTGCGAATGCCTTATTATAATACCATGGAGCATATAAGGTGTCAACACTAAAATTAAAAAAAAAGACACTTTTTTTATTTTCTAAAAAGTGCCTTAAAAACCTATTGAATAAAGGATATTATTAACTCTCCTAAATTTGTTGAAGCTCCGATTTTTTTATTTGTTGTCCCTTTTGATTCATATGTACCGTGATGTTGACCATCAACTGTAATATCTCCTAAATCTGCATCAAGTTCCATTGAATACTCTTCACGTACTCCTTTTATTTGCAACTCTAGCTCTCCTAAATCACAATCGGCATCAACCGATTGATTGATTGCACCATGATACAGTGCATGTCCTAAGTTTACATCCATTTCTACTACATCTACATTCATGTTCTTTGCTTCTAAATTTCCAACATCGACAGAGATATCAAATTCTTTTAAAGTAAGATCAGAAACTCTCACATCTCCTACATTTGCACTAACCTCAACTTTATCAAATGATGCAGGAACAATAACCTTAATCTTTCCATAGTTATTATTTGTTCCTAAAGAGATAAGATCAATTCCACTATATGTTTCAATTTTGAAGATTCCATGACTTAAGTTTGAGTATTTTACTTCTGAAGGTTTAAACCCTTCCATATTCACTTCAAAGTGATCTCCTTTTACAATCTCAACGTCTCCAACTTCTGCTTCGATATCAAGACCTGTGATATTTTCTGGTGTTAAATGAAACGTAGTTGTTTTCTCATCTGATTGACGATTGATACCTACCATACCAATTGGTCCTACACGATAATTTGAAACTGTTAATCGTCCACCTTGTCCAAATCCGATTAACATTACAACAAATCCAATGATACAAACACTTAACCCAACAAGGATTGTATTTCTTATCCATCTATTTTTCATCATAAATATGTCCCTCCTTGTTTAAATGTGGACGACTATTGTGTCGGTTAAAAAATTTTGTGAGTTGACGAACCATCCAAGGGATAAACTTACTAATTATAGCTACTACGATTAGTGCCATTAGCAAGCCTGCTCCAATCATCATTAAACTTGCACCAAGTGCAACTAATCCATCTGCAAAGCTCACACTAAATAATGAGATACTATGTACAACGTTTGGAATTCCAACGATAAATAGTGCAACAATCATCACAACTACAACAATCACCATACTAACTAATACTGCAAATAATGCGAAAATAACTGCGATCATTGCAATTGCTAGTGGCAATGCTATTGGTAAAGCAAAGATTCCTAAAACAATAATCAGTATTGTTTTTAACGTACTGTTTTTTTGTTTCTCTTGTTGTAGGTTACTTTCTGCTTCTTCTCTTTTATTGTTTGCACTTTTGATAGTCGCCTCAGCACGAAGAGTTGCTGCTAACTTTTGCGGTGAGCCTAACTCCTCCATTACGCTCTGTTCATTCTCAATTCCTGCATCCTCAAAATATTCTTGAATGTAATTCATTACATCTTCATATTCACTTTCTTCCATCCCTCTTAAATAGAAGGAAAGCTTTGTAATGTATTGTTGTTTAGTCATATTCTCCATTTGTATGTCCTCCTTCCATGATGTTGCTTATACGAGTCGAGAACTCTTTCCAAGCATCATAATACAATTGGTATTGTTTCTTCCCTTGTTCAGTTAGGGTGTAATATCTTCTATTTCTACCTTCGAATTGCTTATCGTAGGTTTCTAAGTATCCATCTTTTGTCAAGCGTCGTAAAACTGGATAGAGTGTCGACTCCGATACTTCAATAACTGTCTTCACTTCTTGTGTTAGTTTATAACCATATGCATCATCATTTCTGAGGATTGATAATACACACGCATCCAGCAAACTTGAACCTAATTGAAATTTCATATAGTATCTCCTTTCATATAATACTATACACCGTATAATATTATTGTCAACAAAAAAAGCAATTAACTTAATAATTGCTCTTCAACGTTTTGTAGGATGCTTTTCACTGCCTCTTCATTCACACTGTAATAAATCCGTTTGCTTTTACCTGTTCGCAAGTTAACAAGGCCTTCACTTAATAAAGCATTCATATGATGCGAAATCGTTGCGGGAGTTAAATTCATTTTCTTTGCAAGATCATTTCCATATGTTGATTCCTTGTGTAATTCCTTAAGAATTGCAAACTTACTTGGATCTGTTAACACTTTCATTTTAGCTAACAATAAATCTAGTTCTTCATTCTCTCCTTGAAAGTCAAATGATGAATCAAATAGAATTCCAATAAACACATATCGTTCCTGAATCGTTAGTGAATTCGAACCAAATACAGTTGGATACACGACTCGAACCTCTGCATCTTCAATAGTGACACGCACAACCCTTTTAATGTAACTTTCTAAACTCATTTGTCTTGTATTACGTGTGATATCGTCAATAAAGTTTGACACTTCTAATTGGTACATTTGTAATTGTTTACGAACTTCAGGCCGAAGCGTTTCAATAATCGTTGTGATTTCACTAGCAAAAAAATCGAAATTTTCATATATATAGAGCAATTCCCATTTGTGTTTACTATCCATTTCATCTTCTTGTAGGAAAGTAATAAAGGTTGAACGTAAATCGTCAGCTTCTTCTTGTATACTTGATGCTTTCAAAAGTTCCATCATTTCTAAAGCGAAAGCCCGTTGTTGATTTTTATCTTTATTTAAATATACAATCGAAAACACAATAAATCCAACCCACGTATCACCTTCTGAGGCACCAAACGTCGTATACTCAAAGAATTTTTGATGGTCTTTAATAATTTTGCTAAGCGTTGGCTGTAACACCGTATAACTTTCTTCTAGTTTCTTACGAAGTGGATCATATTTCTTCCAAGCTGCTGTTACGGGTATATTGAAGTACGCACGCTCAAAGTACGAAAAGGTTTCATATAGTTCATATGGTTGTTGCTGTAGTGTTAACATCGCTTGTGTCCCCCTTCAATGTCTTGTTATGTAGTATTATACCAAAACATGCTAAGCAGATGCATCCAAAGATGAGAAATACCTGTGGAATGCTTAAACTTGCTACCACAATCGATACAACAACTGATGTAATTGGCATTCCGCTATAGAAAAACGCATCGATAATCGCAGAAGATCGTGATAGGTATTCCTGATCTACCCGAGAGATGAATGTAATGTTGGCTATACTACCACCAATACTGACTGCAACTCCCATAAAAAAAATAAAGACGAAAAGTAAGGCAATCGAAACGTAAAGTGGTAAAGATAGAACTGCAACTAACGTAAAACTAAAATATAGAAGTGCTGCACATATTCCTGCGATTGCAAATTGCATGTTCGTAGATATTTTTTTACTGATTGTAGGATATAAAAATCCACCGAACATTGCCCCTGCTGAAACCCCAATACTCACTAGTGATAGAAACATAGGGCTTCCATTTAAGTATGTTCCAATATAAGGTGCAAGTACTGCATTAAATGGAACCAGTGATGCATTTAAGAACAATCCAATGAAACATAGAGTTAATAAAACTTTCGATTTGCGTAAATAAACAAATCCATCTTTTAGCATTGTAAGATATGGAGTATTCGCATGTTGTTCATGTATTCTTTGTTTATAGGGAATACTCAGTTTTAATAAAGCAGCAATCACAAATGTACACCCATCGACAACAAAGGCACCAGCAATACCAAAGGTTGCTAGAATAATTCCCGCTAATGCATTTCCAACAAGCTCCATTGCAGACATCATTGCACGATTGGTTCCAACTCCAACTTCATAATACTCTTTGTCAAGAATCTCTGTCACGAAAGCGGATATTGCTGGTTGACCAAACGCTTCAACACTTGATGTCAGTACGGTAAGTGTTAAAATCATCGCAACATTTAATATTCCACTAACATATAGGAATAGATACAAACACACCAAAACTGCACGCATAAAATCGACAAGAACCATTACTTTCTTCTTATTTAACTTTTCGACGTACGCACCTAATAGCGGTGTCAGAATTACTGTAGGTAGCATGTTGCATGCATATGCTAGTGCAGACATACTTGCACTACCTGTCACTTCATACGTCAACCAAACCGTTGCCAAGGAATCTACTGCATCCCCAAAGCGATTGATCAAATTCGCACTCATATAACGAACATAGCGTGGTTGATCCTTTATTAACATTTTACGTGTTATCTCTTTCATATTTGATACCCCTCTAACATATCACAACTTTAGTATAATATGACGTTAGATGTATGTCAATCATATATTAGATTTCTATCTTACATAAAACATAAAAAAAAGAGACCGGCTTAATTGTCTCGTTCTTTTATATTGGTGACCCGTACGGGATTCGAACCCGTGAATGCCGCCGTGAAAGGGCGGTGTGTTAAGCCGCTTCACCAACGGGCCAACATTACCTTTTTGACAGGTACATGATGAATTATACCGAAACGAAGGGGGTGAGTCAAGCATTATTTGAAAGTTTTTTAAAATATTTTCAATAAAATAGAAAAGGGATGTAAAATCCCTTATTTCATCAGTGTTACAAGCACCGCTTTTTGTGCATGTAGACGGTTTTCTGCTTCTTCAAAGATCTCATTTGCATGTTCTTCAAATACTTCTGCAGTAATTTCTTCTTCACGGTGTGCAGGCAAGCAATGCAAGACCATTGCATCTGCTTTAGCAAGATTCATAATTTCACGGTTTACTTGGAATGTTCCAGCAAACACTTTCTTACGTTGGTCTGCTTCTGCTTCATCACCCATACTTGCCCAAACATCAGTTACCACTACATCCGCATCTTTTGCAGCCTGTTTTGGATCATTTGTTAGTTCAAAGTTTGGATCTGCTTGATACTTCGCAAGAATGTCTGCATCTGGCTCATATCCTTTTGGTGTAGCTACACTGACTTTCATCCCTGCAGTTAACATCCCCACAATGTATGAGTTAGCCATATTATTACCATCACCGATATAGCATAGTTTTAATCCTTCTAGTGTTCCCTTAAACTCTCTGATTGTCATTAAGTCTGCAAGAATTTGACATGGATGGGCATAATCAGTTAGTCCATTAATAATTGGTACACTTCCATATTTGGCAAAATCTTCTACTTCTTTTTGTTCGAAGGTACGAATCATAATACCATCAAGATATCTTGAAAGCACACGCGCTGTATCTTCAACAGGTTCTCCACGACCAATTTGTAAGTCATTTGAGCTTAGAAATAATGGATATCCACCAAGTTGTACCATTCCGACTTCAAATGACACACGAGTTCTCGTACTTGCTTTTTGAAAGATACAACCTAACGTCTTTCCTTTTAAGTATGGCGTTTGAATTCCCGCTTTCACTTCTTTTTTCAATGTATCTGCTAAGTCCAACAGTTCATAAATCTCTGCTTTACTTAGATCACTCATCTTTAATAAATGTTTCATATTACCCCTTTGCTTTACTTGCTAATACATCTGCTAGTATTTTTACGGCTTTTTCAATATGTTTATCTGTAATCACTAGTGGTGGCAACAAGCGTAAACGATTTTTAGCAGTTAAAATTAGTAATCCTTTTTCAATACACGCTTCCACTACTTCACGTGCAGCAATTGATGCATCAATTTCAATTCCTAACATTAATCCAAGTCCATCCACTTGTACAACTTGTGGGATTTCCTTTAATTTAGTTACTAGTAAATCTCCCATCTTGATAACATTGCTATACAAACTATCATTCATGTAGTCCATTACAACATTTGCTCCAGCACAAGATACTGGGTTTGCCCCAAAAGTAGAACCATGGTCTCCTTTTTCAAAGATATCTTCTACTTTGTCTCCTAGTAGAACTGCTCCAATTGGCAATCCATTTCCTAGTCCTTTGGCACATGTTACGATATCTGGTTTCAATCCATATTGCATATATGCAAATAGTGATCCTGTGCGTCCCATTCCCGTTTGTACTTCGTCAACGATAAAAAGAATGTCTTTATGGTCACAAATATCTTGTATTGCTTGTAAGTAGGTTTCTGCTAGTGGAATAACTCCACCTTCTCCTTGTACGACTTCAACCATAATTGCGAGCGTTTTCGAGTTTATTGCACTTGCTAATTCTTCAAAGTTATTAGCTTCCACATAAACAAATCCCGGTGTAAATGGATCAAAGAACTGATGAAAACTATCTTGACCAGTTGCACTTAATGTAGAAATCGTACGACCGTGAAATGAATTCTTAAGCGTAATAATTTCAGAACGATCGCCTTTGTAGATATCAAAAGCATATTTACGCGCAGCTTTGATTGCTCCTTCATTGGCTTCTGCTCCTGAGTTGGCAAAGAATACTTTTTCTAATTTTGCTGCTTTACATAATTTCTCAGCAACATCTACCATCGGTTCTGTATAAAACAAATTCGATGTGTGTTCAATATCCTTCAGTTGTTTTGTAGTTGCTTTCACCCATGGTTCAAAACTATGTCCCAAACCACATACACCAATTCCACTTGTGAAATCTAAATATTCTTTTCCTTCGTCGTCAACAACAATAACACCATTCCCATACTTTAGTGCGACATCAAAACGATTATACGTATTTGCAATATATGCATGTTCTCGCATCTTCAATACATTATTCATAAATGCCTCTTTTCTTAAACAAGGTTCCAATTCCTTGTTGACTTAATATTTCTATTAAGATTGAATGTGGAATGCGACCATCAATAATACATGATTTCTTAACACCACCATCAAGCGCAGTTTTGATACACTCAACTTTCGGAATCATTCCACCACTAATAAAGTCACTAGCAATTAATTCATCAATTTGATCGAAGTAAATATTTGAATATAATGAACGTTCATCTTTCGGATCTTCTAAAATCCCTGGAACATCACTAACTAAAATCATATTTTCAGCATTGAGTGCTTGGGCAATGGAACTTGCCGCAATATCTGCATTGATATTGTAGGCTTGTCCTTCATCATCAACCCCTACCGATGCAATTACTGGAATATATCCATGTGCCAATACATCAAGAATTGACTTCGCATGAATTTGTTCTACTTCACCAACAAAACCTAGATCTTTTCCGTTTGCTTCGTATTTTTTTGCTTTGATCAGTTTTGCATCCATTCCAGAAAGCCCAACTGCAGTTGCACCTTTCCCATTTAGAATAGATACCAACTCTTTGTTGGTTTGCCCAGCCAGAACCATTTGTACAACTTCCATCGTATCTTTATCTGTGTACCGTAATCCATCCACAAACTTCGGTTCAATTCCTACTTTTTGTAGCATATGATTAATTGCTGGTCCACCACCATGTACCAACACAACTTTTATTCCTATTTCACTCAACAATACGATATCCGTCATAACGTTTTGTTTGAGCTCTTCATTTTTCATGGCATTTCCACCATATTTCACAACGATAATCTTATCACTGTATTCTTGAATGTATGGTAAAGCTTGCGAGAGAATCTCAGCTTCTTTAATTGCATCTTTCATCATTTTTGTTTCACCCCTCATTATGTACGGTAATCTCCGTTGATTTTGACATAGTCATACGTTAAGTCACAACCCCAGCTTTCTGCTGTTTCCTTGCCTTGATTCATATCAATATAGATTATGACTTCTTCTTGTTTTAAGATCTGTGTTGCTTGCTCTTCATCAAAGTCTACTCCTTGACTTTGTTTACAAACATCAACACTTCCTGCAACACTAGTAAATGTTACATCAATTGTTGTTTCGTCATAGTCTGCATCACTGTACCCTATAGCACAAAGAATACGTCCCCAGTTTGCATCATTTCCAAACATCGCACTTTTCACCAAGCTTGATGCGATGACACTTTTGGCAATATGCTTTGCAGCTTGTTTGGTTGGTGCATTTACCACCTGACAAGTTAATAGTTTTGTTGCTCCTTCACCATCTTTTGCCATTGCGCGTGCAAGGTGTTTGGCTACACGAAACAGTGCTTCTTTAAAGATGGCATAGTTATTTCCTTTTTCGCGAATCTGCGGGTTTTCTGCTTGTCCATTACACATTACAGTCAGCATATCATTTGTCGATGTATCCCCATCAACACTTACCATATTGAATGTCTCATCGGCCACTTCTTTTATTACGAGATTTAGCATCTCTGTACTAATATCCACGTCGCTTGTAATAAACGAAAGCATGGTTGCCATATTTGGATGAATCATTCCACTTCCTTTGGCAATTCCACCGATACGACATTCTTTTCCATCAATCACAAAACTACCATGCCATTCTTTAATCGTTGTGTCAGTTGTCATAATTGCTTCACATGCAGCAATACCACCTTCAACACTTAGACCGTCTGCGAGTTCTTGGATATGGTTTGCAATCGGTGTAATATCTAGTTTTTGACCAATAACACCTGTACTAGCAACAATCATATCGTTTGCTTGTATCCCTAGTGCATTTGCACTTAACTTAGCCATCTCTCTAGCAATTTGTTCACCATTACTATTGCATGTATTTGCATTTCCACTATTGACGACAATCGCTTGTGCTAGATGGTTTGATAAGTTTTCTTTTGTGATTGCAATTGGTGCACCTTTTACTTTATTTTGTGTGTACACACTTGCAGCTGCACATATATTCTCACTATAGATTAAACACAAATCTTTTTTGCTTTTATTTTTTCGGATTCCACAGTGGATTCCATTCGCAAGAAATCCCTTTGGATAACATACTCCCGTTTGACTCATAATTCCTCCTTTTAGAATGATGGAGGAATGAGTTTCAATCCTTCATCTTCAGCAAACCCATACATTAAATTCATATTTTGAATCGCTTGTCCTGCAGCACCTTTAACCATGTTATCGATCGCTGATACTAAGACAAGTGTATGTGTTCGTGTATCGTAATGTAAGCTAATATCACAATAATTTGAATATTGAACATACTTTAAGTTTGCACATTTCCCGTTTTCTAACACACGCACAAACGTATGGTTTTTATATGTATCAACGTAGTGTTGATACAAGTCATCAAAGTTGATTGCTTCATTCATTTTGACATATATCGTAGAAATAATTCCACGCGAGATTGGTAGTAGATGTGGCACAAAGGTAATCTGTACTTTTTGCTTATGCATCTCAGTTAATGTTTGCTCAATCTCAGGTGTATGACGGTGATTTGCCACCTTATACGGATGAAATGCTTCATTAACATTTGGAAAGTGTGAACCTTCACTCAATTCTTTTCCCGCTCCAGTAACTCCACTTTTTGCATCAATGATCACATGTTCATCAAATGCATAGTTTGTTGTCATAAGTGGATATAGAGCAAGGCCAATACTTGTTGGATAACATCCTGGATTCCCAATAATTTTTGCCTGCTTGATTTGTTCTGGATAGATTTCACTCAATCCGTATACAGCTTGTTCGTGTAATGCTTTTTCTTTAAATGGAACATTGTACCAAGCTTGATAATCCGCTTCATCATGCAAACGGAAATCTGCACCTAAATCGATAAAGCACTTATTTGCATCTGCACATTTTTTGGCAATTGGTTCACTGATTCCATGAGGTAAACTTGCAAAGATTAGATCACTTGCCGCAATAACAGCATCTTCATCAACAAACACTAAATCACTTATCTCTTGAAATCCTGGATATAGTTCACAAATTGGTTTTCCGATGTAACTACGTGAATTGATACCAGCAATCTCTACTTGGTTATGATTGAGTAATAGACGTAATAATTCTGCTCCACCATATCCACTTGCACCAATAATTCCTACTTGTAATTTATTCATTTTGATCACCCAATTCTTGAACGACCAATGCGATATGCGCTTTGGTTGCTGCTGGGGCTGGCCCACCAACAACACTACGCTTATTTACACATGTATCTAGAGAAATCGCCTCGTAAATATCTTCTTCAAAAAGCTCACTGACTTCTTGGAATTCCTCTAGATGCAATTCCTCAAGCACTTTATTGCTTGTGATTGCCTGTTGAACTAACTTTCCAATCACGCCATACGCATCACGGAATGGCATTCCTTTTTTAGTTAGATAGTCTGCGCAGTCTGTTGCATTGATAAATCCTTTTGCAGCAGCTGAACGCATATTTTCTTTTAGTACTTGCATTGTATCCACCATTGGAATAACTGTTTCCAAGCATACTTCTAATGTATCTAATGAATCAAAGAGTGCCTCTTTATCTTCTTGCATATCTTTGTTGTATGCCAAGGCTAAACCTTTCATCATAGTTAGTAAGTTCATTAAATTTCCATAAGTTCGTCCCGTTTTCCCACGAATCAATTCACAGATATCTGGGTTTTTCTTTTGTGGCATGATCGAACTTCCTGTGGCAAAAGCATCATCAAGTTCAATGAATTTAAATTCCCATGAACTCCATAATACAATTTCTTCCGAAAATCTTGATAAGTGCATCATACAAGTAGCTACGGCATTAGCCGCATCAATTGCAAAATCACGATCACTTACACCATCTAAAGAGTTCAAACTAATATCTTTCATTCCTAACAGCTTTGCACTGTAAGCACGATCAATAGGATACGTTGTAGTTGCTAGTGCTCCACTACCTAGTGGTGAAACATTGGCTTGCTCTTTGGCAAAAGCGAAACGCTGTAAATCACGTGTTAGCATTTCCACATATGCAAGTAGATGATGTGCAAATGTAATTGGTTGTGCACGTTGTAAGTGCGTGTATCCAGGCATAATGGTTTCTGTATGTTTTTCTGCTTGTTTACATAACGTTAGAATTAATTCTTTAACCAAAGTTGTTAAATCATCTAAGCGATCCATTGTATACAAACGGAAATCAAGTGCCACTTGGTCATTACGACTTCGCCCAGTATGCAGTTTCTTACCAACATCTCCCGTTCTTTGCGTGAGAACTTGCTCGATAAACATATGAATATCTTCAGCTTCTGGATCAATCATTAAGGTTCCTTCATCAATATCTTTTTCAATGTCCTGTAGTGCTTCAACGATCGTTTTTGCATCTTCTTCAGGAATGATATCTTGTTTTGCTAGCATGGTAACATGCGCAATTGAACCCTTAATATCTTGTTTATACATTCGACAATCCACTTGGATTGAAGAGTTAAAATCATTGAGTTTTTTACTCGCTTCTTTTGTGAATCTTGCACCCCATAACTTCATTGCAAGCCCTCCTTTACCACAATTTATTTTTGTTTCTTTGCATCTTGCATTGCTTTTACTTTAATTGGTAATCCAAATAAGTTAATGAATCCTGCACTATCATTTTGATCATATGAATCATCTTCACCAAAACTTGCAATTTGTTCTGAATATAATGTGTCAGGTGATGAAATACCTGCACTTGTAATATTCCCTTTGTATAACTTAAGTTTAACTGTTCCATTTACAGTTTCACTTGTTTTATCAGCAAATGCACTTAGTGCTTCTCTTAATGGTGTAAACCATAATCCGTTATATAATAATTCTCCGAATTTGATTCCTACATGTTGTTTAAAGTGTTGTGTATCTTTATCTAGTGTAATCGTTTCTAACAGTTCGTGTGCTTTATATAAAATTGTTCCCCCTGGCGTTTCATAAACCCCACGGCTTTTCATTCCAACTAAACGATTTTCTACCATGTCGATAATTCCGATTCCGTTTTTACCACCAACTTCATTTAATGCAAGCAGTAAATCTTGTCCCTTCATTTTCTTTCCATCTAGAGCCACTGGAATTCCTTTTTCAAATTCAAGTTCAATATATGTTGGAACATCTGGAGCATTTTCTGGTGTTACTCCCATTTCTAGAATGTCATCATATTTTGGTTCATTCATTGGATCTTCTAAGTCTAAACCTTCATGTGATAAATGCCATACGTTTTTATCTTTTGAATAGTTTGTCTCACGATTGATTTTTAATGGAATGTTATGTTTTTCTGCATATTCGATTTCATCATCACGACTTTTTAATTCCCATGTACGCCATGGTGCAATAATATGCATATCAGGAGCGAACGCTTTAATTGCAAGTTCGAAACGTACTTGGTCATTTCCTTTTCCTGTACAACCATGGCAAATTGCATCTGCACCTTCTTGAATTGCAATATCAACTAAACCTTTACCAATGATTGGTCTAGCAAATGCTGTCCCTAATAAATATACATTTTCATACACTGCGTTTGCTTTTAAACAAGGAAAGATAATATCTTCAACAAATGCATCTTTTAGATCTAAGGCGTAAAATTTGCTAGCACCCGTTTTTAGTGCTTTTTCTTCTAGACCTTCAAGTTCATCTGCTTGTCCAACATCTCCTGATACAGCAATAATTTCTGGATTATCATAGTTCTCTTTCAACCATTGAATCATTACAGATGTATCCAATCCACCTGAGTAAGCCAATACAATTTTCTTAATATCCTTTTTCATAACACCGTCTCCTTTTTCATAGTCCTTTATTCAATTTCATTATACGATATACGAACGTTTTTAGGTTGTTGAAGATTAAAAAAACGTCTCATGGAAAAATCATTCCAGAGACGTTTTACTTACGCGGTACCACTCTAGTTGATAGTATTATACTACCCACTCTAATCCGTAACGAGGATCAACGATTTATGATACTTACATTCCCATAAACACTCCTAGGTGCGTTTCCTTAATTTCTCCTGGATAACCTTCCACCAATCGTTATCTCGCTATGCATCTCAATCTTAAGTACTTTTCCTAATCAACGTTTTGTATGGTTCTTATCATACGCTTGAATGAAAACTATGTCAACAAAAAATGTAATTTTTTACAAATATGGATGAAACTTTTTACATTTTGATTGTTTGCACTTTATTTCTACATTATTTTTGTTAAGCATATCACTTTATAATTATGCAGTCCGTTGTATAATAAATATGTAACTAAGGAGGAAAAGGATATGAAAAAATATTTAGTTTACAGAACAGGTGATGACAAAACTGGAAAGATGTTAAACATGAAGTTAAAAAACTTCAAAGTCGGATCAAAAGATGGAAAATGGATCTTAAAGAATGATGGTAAAATGTTAATGATCTTTGATGATTACAATGAAGCTGAATTCTTCTTTGACAAATTAACTGACTTCAGAACTACTGATGCACCTTACTTGGATCTTAATGAAGTGAAAAAGTACTGGGAAAAAGAAAGTACAAAAACTGGAAATAGACCAATTAAATAATTATTAAGAACAGTGAATCACAGCTACGTGATTCACTGTTTTTTTGTCGCAAGACTAAATACCTTCTATTGCATAATATGTAAATGCAAGAAAGCTACATGTGACTATTATCATAAACATCGGTATGACCCATCCATGTGGTAAACAAAAGTATAGATAGAATCCACACAATAGTATCCCACAAATGTAATTGATTCGCTTGTACAACAAAAAGTGTTTTTCTTTATTCACATTTCTAACAAAATAATCATGCACCCATATCAATACAAAAGAATACGTAAAAAATACACTTGAAAGAAAGACATTGATTTTTAAGTCATAAAACACAACATAGGATAAAGCAAACATCATTACGTTGTACCAAGTGCGTGCACTTCTAAGTTTTTGTATATCCATAACTACCTCCTTCACACACAGCACAATCGTTTCTACATCATTATTATCCCATAACAATATATAAACGCCTATCATCATGTAAAAAAATGAATGTTGTTCACATTTTCATATGTATATGAATATAAAAAAACACCACAAGAATTAACTCGTGATGTTGTCTAAATGTGTATAAATACGATCTTTTACTTCATCTACTGAATCATCAAAGATATACGCAGATAAGTTGAAGATTTTATCTTCCATGTTATTTAAGTAGCCTTGCACCTTTTGTGAAACCATTTTTCCACTTGCTACGGCTTTTTTACGTTCATCAAATAACATTCCATAAACATCTAACCATTTCTCAATATCAAATGTATCCAAGATTGGTTTAATCGTACGGTCCATATCCAAAGCCGTTGGGCGTTTGACTTCATTCATGTCGATGTTTTCTAAATACCCTTGTAGTTCTTTTTTTGTTGGGATTTGTTGAACACTAGTGGAAATGTGCGTCGCTGGGATTTTGAACGAATATCCATCATGATCCACAGAAACTAGTTTGTAGAAAATTTTACCGTTTCTTTTTTCTTTACTCACGACGTTGCATACATATAAGTGATATAATACTTTTTCTCCAATTTCTAACATCATTACCTCCTAGTTAAAAAAATAAAAAGCGGAAGATCAACAGAACTACATGATCAATACCGCTCGTTGTGCCTTTATTATAGCATATTTTGCTCGAAAAATCTAATCGAGTGTGAAATTTCACTTATTTCATGGGCTTTTTGAGCACCTATCAAATATATATGATACATTTCTACTTTTTTATCTCTATGATTATAATACTTTATATACAATTTAGGATGACACCATGTATCATTCGATTCATTTTATAGTCGATAAATTTCGTCTGCTATTTTTGTAACTGAAGAAGCATGTGTGACAAGGATTACACACTTATCTTCTTCATATGCTAGTTGTTGAAAGATCGTTAAGATTTCTTTTTCTGTTGCTTTATCTAAATTCCCCGTTGGTTCATCTGCAAGAATAATTGATGGATTGTAACTAATCGCTCTTGCTATTGCCACACGTTGTTGTTGCCCACCCGATAATTGATGCACTGCACGATGCATATCACTTTCATCTATTTGCATCTTCTCTAACAACATTTTTGCATGTGTCTTTTTATCTGATTCTTTCCAATTTGCAATATCCAATGAAAGACTTACATTTTCGATTGCATTCCAACTTGGCAGTAAATTGTAAGATTGAAAGACCACACCAATGTTACATGAACGATAGTGATCTGCATTAATATTAGAAATGTCTTGACCTTCATAATAGATATGTCCATCCTTTGGGCTTTGTAGTTGTGATAATAAGGATAATAACGTTGTTTTCCCTGCACCTGATTTCCCAACGATTGCATATATTTTTCCACGCTCAAATGCAAGGTTTAATTCCTTTAAGATTGATTTGTCCTTTGTATAATAAAAGCTTAGATCTTTTGTTGATAATTCACTCATGTTTTTCTCCTAACTTTGTTGTAGTATTTTCATCGTATCGTAGCGTTGTATAAAAATTGTTGCTACACCACCAGAGACAATGGTCAATAATAGACCAATTACCATAATTTCTAATACAACTGTCCAGTTGGTTGCACTGGATACACTTTGTACACTATCTTCAATAAAACTTCCACTAGGTTCACTACTTTGTCTACCACCCATACCTTGTGGCATTCCACCGGGCATATTTTGCATCTCAGATTCATTTGTACTCACACTTTGACTTTCTAATAATTGATTTGTAATTGGTACACTTGTTGCTGCTCCAATTCCTAATGCTAATATTAGTGATACCGTTGTAATAATTAGCAATTCACAAATGAACTGAAGTGATATTTTAAGCTTACTCATTCCAATTGCACGTAATACACCGATTTCATACACGCGATCCTTCACTCTTAAAAATTGGAAAACAATAAGAATTGCTCCACCAACAAGAATACTGACTAAAAAGAAGGTATCTGCAAAACTGGATAGATTTTCTAAAGGTGCTAATGATTGCTCATACATACTTACATCCATGCTTTGCACAGTAAAATCATCTGATAAACCTAGTTCATACACTTCATCACTAAACGCATCATAGGCATCAACATCTGCTAGTACATAGGTACCCTTCACTTGACTCGTTAGTGGATTATCAGATGCGGTTTTTGCTTCAATTGCATCTATAGTGTTTGCGCTTGTATACATTTGATTGGCCGGATCTTGACGCATCATCATTTGTTGGTCACTCACTTGACTATAAATACCAACAACTTCAACCACATATGTCTCACTTTCACTGTTTGGATTTTGTAGCTTAATACTTGAACCAACCTCTAATGAGTTATATGTTGCTAGATCTTCTGAAATCATTACCGTATGTGTTTTCTCAATATCTAGATATTCTCCATCCACAAGCTCTTTTGTTCCATCAGTAAAATCACTTAGTGCATTTACACTTGAAATTCCAACTAGTGAAAAATCACCTTCAACATATGTTGTGTCTTCATCATTTCTTCCAGGCATTCCTTGGGGACCCCCAAAGTTTTCTGAACTTGATGATTCAATCGCTTCAATTTCAGTTGCACCAATAGCCATTGTTTTTTCATAGTAAAAATCACTTACACTATCCGCTTTTGCATAGACTTCTAACTCATCCAGACTTAGATTTTGATTTTGCATACTTTCACGCATTTTATCACGCATGTCTTCTTGTGATGTACCATCTTGTTCACCTTGTGTTGGTGGTTGCATGTTTTGCATCATCTTTTGTCTATCGTAAGAAATATTTGCAGTAATATTTACTGCATCTATTCCTTCTTGTCTAGCTGTATTTGCTGCTTCCTTAATACTCAGTGATACCACACATGAGAATCCTACAATCAAAATTATGATTGCAATAAGAATATTCTTTGTAAACATTCGTCGAATATTTCGTAATGCATTTTTTATAATATACATATATCCTTGATCTCCTTTTGTTATTTCTTCAAAAGTATATCGACCTTTCCTTAAAACTCTCTTAAATTTCATGTGAATATTTGTTCACAAAAAAAGGCCACACATTGCTGCATGACCATCTATTTACGATTTTGGTTTGTGAAGTTTGGTTATATCAATTCCTTCAAGTTCTAACAAAAATGTCTTGATGTGAAGACCACCAGTATATCCTACTAAATTATCCTTTGTTCCAATAACACGATGACATGGAACAATGATTGGTATTGGATTTTTACCCAATGCATTACCGACCGCTTGACTGGACATCCGTTTGATATTCCGTCGTTTTGCTAGTATTTTTGCAAGATCACCATATGTTGCTACACTTCCATATTTCACATCTAACAATACATCCCATACCTCTTTTTGAAAAGCAGTTCCATGTAGTTGTATATGCAAAGCATCAATCGATGGATTCTCTTTACGAAAGTACGCATCTAACCAAGCTCTTGTTTTTTGAAAGATGGGAAGCGTTTCTTGATATTCAAATTGGTTTAGTATATCTGTTGCATCTACCATACGATCTAACCCGATTAAAGCTTGTCCATCACTTATCATTCTGTAAATTCCAAGAGGACTTTCATAATTTGCACAATACATACAACGATCTCCTTACATCTTATAATAGATGTTTTCTTAATGTTTCTCCATCTTGTTCATGTAACAGTCCAGGAGCAATATCAAAGACAGTTTTACATCCATATACGCCATCTTTGTGTAAACGATATGCAGCTCTTGCATAAGCAACAAGTACACTTGCTGTAAATTCTGGGTTTGAATCTAACTCTAGTTTATATTCAATTAATTGATGTGTATCTAAATTCATTCCGGTTTTCCCACTTCTAAACACAACTCCACCATGAGGAATTCCTGCATGATCACGTTGTAATTCTTCCATTGAGATAAAATGAACCGTTGTATCATAATCAGCAAAGTAGTTTGGCATATTTACAATTGCATCTTCAATTTGTTTTGCATCTGCCCCATCTTCTATAACCACATAACATTCACGTGTATGTTTTTGTCTTGTATCTAATACAGGGTCTTCATTATTACGTACACTAGCTAAAGCAGCTTCTACTGGGATTGTATATTGTCTAGCATCTACAACACCTTCAATACGACGAATCGCATCAGAATGCCCTTGACTCACTCCCTTACCCCAGAAAGTGTAATCATTTCCGTATGGTAATACTGCTTGCCCATATAAACGTTGCACAGAGAACAACCCTGGATCCCATCCAACAGAAATAATACTTACCGTTTTCTCGATTTGACTAGCTGCATCAACATTCGCAAAATGTTCTGGGATACGAGCATGTGTATCAAAACTATCAATTACATTAAAATGCTTTGCAAATGCAGGCGTTTGATCTAATAGATCATTTGCACTTCCTCCACACATCACCATTACATCAATTTCATCTTTCATGTTAAATGCATCATCTAATGCATATACTTTCGTATCACTTTGTACAACTAGATCCCTTGGATTTCTTCTTGTGAAAATTCCAATCAATTCCATATCCTTACTGTTAATAACAGCGCTCTCTACACCTTTTCCAAGGTTTCCATATCCAACGATACCAATTTTTATCATATAAACACGCCTCCTATTTTTGTTTATTTTACCATTTTTTATAAGTGAGCACTATGTAACTTTTATTTTTTATATTTATACAATCCTACTATATGCTATTATTAATGTAATCAGAGGGCTATAAATGGGAAAAATTATTGATTATTTGATTGTTATTGGTTTACTTGTTTTAACAGTTTTTTTGTACATGATGCCTATGTGGGCATACCATAAATATAAGAAACGAAAACCTAAAGAAAAGGATATTTCACGTTATACAGCAACCATCACGGATATGACATATTATCAAAGTGTAGCTATCACAAAATATGGCGAAAGATATTCTTATACATACGATGTTACTTTTGCATTCAACCATACAACAAGAACTTTTAGTGTTCCTTCATTCTTATATTCATCACTTAAAATCGGTGATACAGGTATTCTTTCCTATACAAAACATGGTGAAATACTTGGCTTTGGTGATAAATATAAAGAGTTCATTAATGTAGATCCTGAACTATAAATTCACACGATTGAGTTTATAGTTTTTTATTACGTAAAAGAAAAGACATCCGAAGATGATTTTCTTATTATACTTAGTCTTTATCCACTGCTAGTTGTAGCACAACTTTGGTGACAATCATCATCAATGCACCCGCAATAAGTAAGCCAAACCCGGCACCACTGATAAATTCTCTTACATGTGAAGTTGGAATGATCCAACCTAGACCCAACCCAATCAAACCGATACCACTCATAATCATCGCTTTCTTATTTACTTGTGCTGCTCTACTTTCTTTTTTCATTGTGTTTAACATTTTCACATCTCCTTTTACCAATTCATCTAAGGTGAGTCCATAGATATCACTAACGCTTACAAGACTGTATATATCAGGATAACTCTTTCCTGTTTCCCAACTTGAAATGGTCTGTCTTGATACATTCAAACGATTTGCTAGTTCTTCTTGTGAAAGTTTCATCATTTTTCTTTGTTTTTGTAGCTTCTTTGATATTTCCATGTCATCTCCTAGTCTTATGATAAAAGTCATCTATTCCATTTTCTATCAAATCCCCTTTACAGGCAAGAGATGTAAACCTTTTTTGACAAAAAATCTATATAAATTCAAAAGAACTCCTCATTAAATGAAGAGTTCGTTATTTTTTCGATCTGAACATACAGGCTCAAGTCTTTTACCAAGTTGCTCTAACAATACTGAATCCAGACCTCGTGCATCTTCTGGGCAAACTTCAATACATCGCATGCAATTAATACATGTGCAATAATTTGTTGTACTTGGCTCATTTATTGGAATTGCGGCAACTGGACATACTCTAGCACAAATCCCACACGAAATACACATACTATTTGTCAATGGTTTAAACGCCCCACCAATAAACTCTTTATATGGATAATTTCCAGGCAATGTAACTGTTGAAATTTCATATGGATTTGCCAGTTTTTCTTTAAGTTGTTTGGCATACGTTTGCAATTGTTGTATATCATTCATATCTGGTCTACCAGTTGCAAATTGATGCACAATATTATGCTCTGTAATAGCCGCAATTGCACCTACACATACAAACCCTTTACTTGTTAGTGTATCTGCTAATTCTTTTAGTGCATCTTCATATGCACGATTTCCATATGAAGCAACTATGATTACTTTTGTTTGATTTCCAGTAAATTGTTTAATTCTTTCAATCGCTACACCAGGTACACGCCCACCGTATACTGGTACACCAATGATACATACATCATCTTCTGAAAATGTATATTCATATCGATCGTTTGTTCGACATAAATCAATGGTTGTGTATTCACCAAATTCATTGGCAATACAACTCACTACTTTTTTTGTACGATTGGTTGGACTAAAATAAATCGCATATTTTTTCATATTCCCTTTCCCCTCTTTTCTCAACATAAACTATGTTGCATAATGATTTCCCACAACTTATGCAGTTATGAACAAATATAAGTAAAATAAGCATACCACAACAAGTATTGTAATTCCTATTTTCTTAAGTGTTTTCATCTGTTATTTCTCCTTGTATACAAATTCAATTTGATACTCTGTATATACTTCATTTTCTTTAATAAAGTTTTTCAACAATGTTTCAGCATTTGTTTTCGCACTTTTGAATAACCCTTTTTCAATTGCACTTTTCTCTGCATTTTCTTTCATTGTTTTTCTTGCTTCACTTGTATCCTCAAGTGTTATTTTCTTAAAAATGCTTTCATCTTCCACATACACTTTCAATGAGTCTTCAACAATTTCAGTACTTAGTATCTTCACTTCAGGCATTTCAATCGTAATCAGTTGCTTATCTTGATCCACCT
Organism: Breznakia blatticola; assembly: GCF_004365815.1. Taxonomy (GTDB): domain Bacteria; phylum Bacillota_I; class Bacilli_A; order Erysipelotrichales; family Erysipelotrichaceae; genus Breznakia; species Breznakia blatticola. Next base: position 36,933 of record NZ_SODD01000007.1, on the reverse strand, counting down.
TTGGTTTAATTTGTTCGAAATTGAAACCAGCTTTGATAATCACATCATAACTATATACATGCGTTGATTTTGTTAGCGGAATTTCAATTCCAAACAATTCTCTAGCATCTTCTGTATGGTTGACTTCTGTTGCGTAGGCTTCTTGTGTAGCAAGTTCACCAATATTATCAAAACTAAGTTTTGTTGTTTTGCTTTCTGTTGTAAACGAAGTTTTCGAACCAATGGTAAATCCAATGATTACTAAAACTACCACGATAAGCACTTTTACTAACATCTTCAAACCAAAGATGCTACGCTTGTGCACTCTATTTGCTTTTTCCATTGTTACCTCCAATACGATCTAACCTTACTTGAATATTATACACATATTATATCTGTTTGTAATTGTTAATTGGATTTCTATAATTTCATAACATAAAGAAAAGGTACCTTGCGGTACCTTTTCTGCTTCATAACATTTGATTTTTGGGATAATATTAACGTTTTGAGAATTGTGGTGCACGACGAGCTGCTTTAAGTCCGTATTTTTTACGTTCTTTCATACGAGGGTCACGTGTTAAGAACCCTTCAGCTTTTAATCCTGCACGGTAGTCAATAGATACTTCTAGTAAAGCACGTGCAATACCATGACGCATTGCTCCAGCTTGTCCAGTGTATCCTCCACCTTTAACATTGATTTTTACATCGAATTGAGAAAGTGTGTCAGTTGTTTCTAATGGTGAACGAACCACCATTCTTAAAGTTTCTAGTGGTAAGTATTCTTCTAATGTTTTACCATTAACAACAATATTACCAGTTCCCGGAGTCAAGAAGACGCGGGCTACAGAACTTTTTCTACGTCCAGTTCCGTTGTAAGATACATTTTTCTTAGTTGCCATCTCTTATTTCCTCCTTAACCTTTAATTTTCATTTCTACTGGTTGTTGTGCAGCATGTGGATGAGTGCTTCCTTTGTACACGAATAAGTGACGACGTTGTACGTCTCCTAAACGAGTGTGAGGTAACATACCGTGAATAGCTTTTTCAACCCATTCAACTGTATATTTAGCTTTCATTTCTTTTGCTGTACGTGTTCTCAATCCTCCTGGATACATTGAGTGTGAATAATATTTTTTATCATTCATCTTGTTTCCAGTCATCACAATTTGATCTGCGTTAATTACGATTACGAAGTCTCCACAGTCAACATTTGGTGTAAATGTTGGTTTGTTTTTTCCACGTAATACTGCTGCTACTTCAGTAGCAAGACGTCCCATAGTCATTCCTGCACCGTCAACTACATACCAAGTACGTGTTACATCAGCAGGCTTCAAAAATGTTGTTTGTCGCATGTTTAATACTTCCTTTCATTGTAGTTTCCGGGGCTACAATGGCTTTCATGCCATGTTTTATTGTAAGACAAAAGGTTGCGCTTTGCAACCTTTTTATTCACAATTTATCAGTGTTTGTCGTTTTTTAGTCATCTTTAGATAATATCAATTTTTCCTTTGTATGCTTCCATGTATTTTTTGTTTGCTTCATCACCACGATCTACGTTTCCACTAACCCAAATTGGTGGATCCATTCCAGCATCCGCTAACTTCACAATACATTCAGCAACAATGCCATTGAGTAAACTCATTCCAACAACAGTACTTGTTGAACCAAAGTGTTCACTAACACGTGGATCACTTAGTGTAGCATCTCCACAGACACCACATAAATCCAACACTGTATCACTAACATCTTTGAGAAGTTTCTTACTGCTATGCCTACTTGTTACATTATTTGCATAGTGTAAACTAGTGACACCGATTACATGCATACCTAACTTCTTTGCTTCAATTGCCATATCTACACCGGCTGCATTTCTACCAGAAACTGAAACGATAACCATCGTATCATGTTTTGTAGTATGCATACTTTCTAATACACCACCCACAAAACCTTCTGTTCGCTCCATTAATTGCGATAAACGTGCTTTTGGGTAGATATTAAACTGTGGAATCTTAATCGCGTTAATTGGAACAAGACCACCTGTTCGAAAACAAAGTTCTTCACCAAACATCTGTGAATGTCCACAACCAAAGACATGAATGATACCATCATTCAAAATCGTATTTGCAAATTGACTTGCACATGCATCAATAATCTCTTCTTGTTGTAACGCCGTTTCTAATTGTGCTTTTACTACATCGACATATTCTCTAATTTTTTCCATATGACCACCTTCAACTTTAGATTAACGTAAAAAGTTGATTGTGTCTATAACTTCCATACCAAGTGTGTCTAAATGTGCCTTTGCTTGGTTATAGTAATATTCATTTTCTAATTGACGATTGTTATGCGCATCACAACCAATAATCGCTTTATTTCCTACTTCAGCAGCAATCTGCCAAAAATCAGGATGTGGATATTGTTGTTGATGTGTAATATGACTTACCTCAGCTCCTGCTAAGTTATACTCTAATGGAATATCCATTTCCTTACATGCTTCGCAAATTTCTCTAGAAATCTTCTTAGTGAATGCATCAAAATGTTTACGCCCTCGCATAAATAAATCAGGGTGTGCTAGATAACTATAGATACCTGTTTTTAATGCCTTGATCGTATCTTGCTTATATAGTTCAAGCATTGCATCATCATCACATACATGTCCATAGTAAGGACCTGTTTCATCATCCCCATGGAAATGATTTCCTAAGATGACATAGTCAATTTCTTCTTTCTTTATAAAATCGATAAACCAGTCCATGAACTTTGGAAAATACTCAACTTCTAATCCAAGTTTGATTGATATTTGATCTTTATACTTTTCTTTAAGTGCTAGAATACTTTGTTTGTATCCTGCAAATTCATCTAGAAACATCCGAACGTTGCTTCCTTTATAGGTACTTGGTGCATAATTCCAAGGGGTGTGATCAGAAAATCCAAGTTCTTGAATTCCTGCTTTGATCGCACTTAAGACAAATGCTTCATCTGAACCACTTGCGTGTTTACAACGTTCGGTATGTGTATGATAGTTATTCTTTGCCATACTCTACCTCCATTAAATATAGCCCTTGCGGCTCTGCTTTATATTTACAAGCATGTTTGCTTTTTGCTTCTAACATTGCTTGCACACTTGCTAAGCTTTCTTTCCCTTTACCAACCATCAGTACCGTTTGTACCATCATGCGTACCATGTATCGCAAAAACGAGTCACCGCGTACGATGAATTGAAATACACTACCTTTTTGCTTCACATCAAAATGATAGATCGTACGTGTACGATCTTTATCTGGATGAATCTTCGTTGATGTAAAACTTGTAAAATCATGCGTACCAATAAATAACTGGCATGCCTTTTGCATCATCTCTACATCTAAAGGATGATAATCTACTCCCATATATGCACGAATAAATGGATCTTTCGCATCTTGACTTAATACATACATATACGTTTTTGCTGTTGCATCAAAGCGTGCATGAAATGTATCCTCTACAATTTCCACATTTTGAATTCGAATACTTTTATCAAGTTGAGCATTTAGTGCTTCTATCATTCTTTCACATGTAATATCTAATATTGAATCAAAGTGAAATACTTGTCCTTTTGCATGTACTCTTGCATCCGTTCTTCCACTTCCAACAATGGACACTTTATAACCATGCATAGTTTCTAGAACCTTTTCAATGGCTTCTTCGATACTATCTCCACGGTTCTGTGTTTGCCAACCAATATATGGACTTCCATCATAAGCTACAGTTACTTTATACCTCATAAAAGAATTGCAACTCCAATAAGTGCACCAACTACAGCTGCAGAAAATAGCATACTGAAGATATCAAAACCACGTAATTTCAATACTTTATAGCGTGTTCGTTTATTCTCAGGAGAATATCCTCTTGCTTCCATTGCATAAGCTAAATCTTCTGCTCTTTGAAAAGCAGAGATAAATAGTGGAACAATAAGTGAAAGAATACTGCGAATTTTCTCCATCAATTTTCCTTCTTCGAAATCCACTCCACGACTTGCTTGTGCTTTCATAATACGTTGTGTTTCCTCAATCAGTGTTGGAATAAAACGCAATGCAATTGAAATCATCATCGCAATAATATGACTTGGTAAACCAATCTTTTGGAATGGGGATAGTAAGTCTTCAATTCCTAAAGTTAGATCCAATGGTTTTGTAGTTGCTGTCAGTAGTGTTGTAATACTAATCATTAATAATAAACGAATAACAATATATAAAGTTTGAAATATCGCTTCATCATAAATACTGAACCATCCTAAATCAATTAGCATTGTTCCACGTTTAATTACCAACATGTTAATCACAAACAAAAAGATCATCATAAACATCATTGGTTTCATCGCTTTAAAAATATATGGTAATCCAATTTTTGAAGCCAATACAACAATAAGTACAATGGCAATCAATACTGCATAACCGACATAGCCTGCTGGAATAAATATTGCAATTAGCAAACATAGCATACAAATGATCTTCGCTCGAGGATCCATATTGTGGATTTTAGAATCCAAAGGAAGATATCGTCCAAGTACCATATTACTCATGATCAAATTCTCCTTTTAAGCTTTGTACAAGTGTAGGTAAATCAAATGCATCTTCATCAAAGGCAAATCCACGAGCCTCTAGTTGTCGTTTGAATTCCACAATGTGTGGAGGTTGTACATCCAGTGAATCAATCGTTGAATCTTTGAAAAAATTCTTCACGTCACTTACAAGTTCCACTTCACCTTTTTTTAATAAAATAACTTCATCACAGTAATTTAGTACGTGTTCCATATCATGTGTAACCATAATAATCGTTTTCCCAAAATCTGTATTTAACTTCTTGAATAAATCCATCATTTCTTTGGCACCCTGAGGGTCAAGACCTGCAGTAGGTTCATCCAAAACCAAAACATCTGGATCAAATGCGAGAATTCCAGCAATTGCTACACGGCGTTTTTGCCCACCTGATAAATCAAATGGAGAACGTTCTAAATAACTTGCATCTAAACCTACAAGTTCTAATACATAACGTGCTCTTTCTTTTGCCTCTTTTTCCTCAATCCCAAAGTTTTTAGGACCAAATGCAACATCTGTCTCAATCGTTTCCTCAAACAATTGATATTCAGGAAATTGAAATACCAACCCGACTTGACGACGTAATTGTTTTAGATCTTTAATTTTCTCTCCTGCTTTGATTACGAAGTCATTTACACGAACTTCTCCATCTGTTGGCAAAAGTAAAGCATTTAAATGTTGCACCAATGTACTTTTTCCACTTCCCGTCTCACCAATAATCGCAGTAAAACTTCCATCTGCAATTTCTAAATTAATATTTTTTAATGCTGCTGAAGGAAATGGTGTTTTTTCATTATATATATGACTTAGATTTTTGAATGTAATTGACATAACTGTTCCACCACTCCTTCAATGCTAACTTGGGTATCCATTTCAATCCCAATTTCTTTTAGTTCTTTTTGCACTTTATAGACAAAAGGAATATCAAGTTCTAAAGCAACTAACTCATCTTCATGCTGTAAGATTTCTGCAGGTGTTCCACTCATCTTCACATGTCCATGTTCAAGAACGATGACTTTATCACTACGTAATACTTCTTCCATATCGTGTGTAATCGAAATGACAGTTAGATTTTCTTCTTCATGTAATTTATTAATTAGTTCATGAATTTCTTTTTTTCCACGTGGATCAAGCATACTTGCTGCTTCATCAAGAATAATCACTTTTAAATCCATGGCTAGTACACCAGCAATTGCAACTCTTTGTTTTTGCCCACCGGATAAACTTGTAGGTTCACGATCTAGAAAATCATACATACCAACAACCTTTGAAAACTTGTCGATAATTGCTTGCATGTTTTCTTGTGGTACTTGTTTATTTTCTAAACCAAAGGCAATATCATCAGCTACTGTTGAACCGATAAATTGATTGTCTGGATTTTGAAAGACCACACCAATCAACGAACGAATGGCATATAAGTTTTCTTCATTAAGTTCCATTCCGTCAATTTCAATGGAACCGCTCGATTTCTCGAGTAAACCAATGAGTAATTTTGCAATGGTACTCTTCCCACTTCCATTGTGACCGATAATTGATGTATAACTTCCTGCTTCCACTGTAAAGTTTACACCTTTGATTGTTTCTTCATGTTCATCGTAATTGAAATGTAAATCTTCTACTTTAATCATGCCATCATTCCTTTCTCAAAATTAAACTAATTATACTACTTTTCCTGTCATGACACAATGTATATTCACTTGTCAAAACGGTCAAAAAAAAGCAGTGAAATTTCACTACTTCTTACAAATCCATCCTTCGTATACACCATCATGTGCTTTTGCTAAGTTTGCAAGATAGAACACTTTTGCACTGATGTCATCATGGTCCATTTTTGAAATGTGTAGAACTAATAATTCGTTCTCTTTTTCTCCACCTGTAATCACATATCCTTCAGAGATTACGATGTTCTTGAACTCTTCTAAATCAATTGGTTTTGCAAATTGCACCATATGTTGAATTGGATATTCGTCTGTTGGTTGCAAGTCGGCAATTGTTGCAAACATCTCATCGTTCTTTTTTGTCAGTTCAATTAGATCTGCTTCTGTTAAATGTGGGTAAGCATTTGAAACAAAACCTGTTTCTTCTTTGTCAGTAACTACAGGTTCAAATCCTTGCTCTTCAACTGAACGTAAGATTTTTTCTTTGCTATCATCTAATTCTTTAATTTTCTTTTCATCGTCTTTTGATAATTTATATACAGCTACAGCAGCTGCTGCCGTTAGTGCTGCAAGTAATCCTAATGTTTTCTTCATAGTTATCCTCCATAAATAGATATGTACATTATAGCACAGAGTGTTTCCATCTGTCTTTCATCAAAATACAAGTTTTTTACTTACTGCAATTCCATCACCAATATCATAGAAAGTTGTTTCAAAATCTTTACGTTCAAGTAAGTAATCACGAAATTTTAAGATCTTACGCACCAACTGTCTTGTGTTACGATTTTTAATATGTTCTATATCGTGTACCATTCCATGGAATTCCAAGTTATCACTAATCATGACTCCATTTACTTTTACATTACTTTCATAACGTTCAAAGAACTTTATGTATTGTGCTTTCGCGGCATCAATAAAGATCAAATCATAGCTTTGATTCGTTTCAAAGAAAAGTGCATCTTCATGAAATAAGTGGATACGATTTTCTAAGTTACATGCTTTAATATTTGCTTGCGCAACTTGATAGCGTACATCATCACGTTCAACTGTATCAACTGTGACATCTGGATCACTTATTGCCATTTGGATAGCAGAGTAACCAATTGCACTTCCTAATTCTAGTATGCGTTTTACCTTATGCTCTTTAATGTATGTTTGTAGAAACTCAATTCCTTCTTTTTGCATAATTGGAACTTGATGTAAAGAAGCATACGATTCCATTTCAAGTAACTTAAATTTCACGTTTTGTTCCATAGGTCCACATCCTTAATAGTTCCTCATAGGATACGACTTGTCCTTCATATCCATGTAAGACATGATCGCTTGCTACTTTATCGTACTCTTTTGTAAGTGGTAGAACTGTATAATCATAACGTTCATCCAAAATATTGTTTTGGTTACCATGGAAATCGATAACTAGTGGTTTTACATCTTCATTTTCAACTGATATATCACCCGTTTTTCCATCTTTTACAATATCAAAGGTTGCATAACTTCCGACAATGTTTTTCGTATCAAGCATACCACCTAAAAAATTTCCCAGGGAATAAATCACATATGTTTTATGTCCATCTTTTCCATCTACCCACGTGTCTGGTTGTACAACATGTGGATGCGTTCCAATGACGACATCAACACCTGCATCTGCAAATACTTGTGCATAGTGTTGTTGCATATCATTTAGTTCAAATGCGTTTTCATCTCCCCAGTGTGCAGAGACAATCACAACATCACTAACTTCTTTAGCTTTTGCGACATCACTTGTAATACGTTCATCACCAAAGTAATTTACTTCGTATGCATTTTCAGGAATAATTCCATTGGTTCCATACGTGTATGCTAGAAATGAGAAGGTAATACCTTTTTGTTTAAATGTCGCTATTTCATTTTTACGTTCTTCGCTATCATTGATTCCTGCAACTGTGAGATTTTTTTCGAAATCAAAGGTTTGCAAGGCGTTGATAATTCCTTGGCTTGAACGGTCCAAACTATGATTACTTGCTAAGTTCACTAAATCAAATCCAGTAGTAGCTAAATCTGATGCTACTTCTTTTGGTGAGTTAAAATTTGGATATCCTGAAATTACCAGTTCTTCACCACCAACGATAGTCTCTTGATTGATGAAAGCAACATCTGCTCCTTGAATTTGCTTTTCAAAATTTTTATAAAATGGACGATAATCATAATTACGTCCTGATGTTTCCCCGTAGGTTTTTGCTTCTGCATTAATGGTATCATGAAGTAAATTATCACCAACTGCAAAGAAGGAAACAGTTGTGTCTTTTACTTCTTCTTTTTTTGTTGTATCTTCTTTTGCAGGAGAACTACATGCAACTAAAAACAAACATAGTAATGCAATCTTAAGTTTTTTCATTATCGTGCCTCCAATGCATGATACTCATCTAGCGTTAATCCATCGGCATATAATTCCTTCGCTAGTTTTTTACCAACATAGCGGAAATGCCAACTTTCTGCACCATATCCTGTAAGATCTACTTTATCTTCTGGATAACGCAGTATAAAGCCATAATCCTTCATCGTTTCGACAATCCATTCATAATCTTCAAACGTATCAAGTTCATTGAAAGGAAATTCACTAACACTAATATCAATAGCTAATCCACCATTATGTTCACTATGACCGGGTCTAGCATAATATGTATCTGCATATTCTTGACCTTTTTCATTCAACCAATAATTATATAAATTCTTTTGGTAGTCATAACTGCGATATGATGCGATAGAAACAATATCATACCCTTTCTTTTCCTTTGCATAACTAGCAAAAGCTTCATAATCAGCTGCTGCTTCTTTGCGAAGTTGTTGCTTATCCATTGTCGAACAAGAGTAATCGACTCCTTGTTGGCAAACCGATGTAATATCAACTAAGTCACTTGGAATATATCCTTCAGCTAAACCATAATGTTTGCTGATTAGTACATCCAAGCTTTCATCATCGATGATTTGGATATTCTCATAAGCTTCTTCATCCATATCTAAATTAACAGCCAAAACAATATCTTTCATCGTTTTCTCAGTATTTGCATCTGTATATGCTTTATAACGTGTAATACGTTCTTCATCTAAATTATCTAGTTTTAATAATGCAGTAATTTCTTTATCACTAAATCCTGCAACAATTAAATCATTGACATGATCTGTACTTTTTATATTTAATGCACAATACGATTTTATATAGTCTTTATTGAAATCATCATGCAACATTTTTTGGACGGTTCTTTGGTTTTTACAATCATCTTCAACATAGTCTAGTACACCATATTCTTTTAATGTATTTTTTTCTTCATTTGATAAGATGGCTTCGCAACCAACATCTTTACAACCAACTAACATGAAGATTGCACATAATGTAAGTATCTTTTTCATTGTATTCCCTCGTTTTTCTATTTCGATTATACCAAATTCAACGCTTTCACTCAATGAAAGCAAAAAGTCTTGCATTCAAGACTTTTTGTTTTTACTCTTTGGGTAGTAATATATGCAGCAATCGTTGTTTTCGCTCATAAAATGGTGTGACTTCACGTGTGATTTTTTCACCAAAACGACTTGCTAACGCAATCAGTTCTACATGATCTCCATTTTCATACGTTAATGGATACAGAAAGTCACTTACTTGTTGGGCTACATCATCAAAAGTATCACTATCAATGATCAGTAAATAACTGGCTTGCTTATCACAATATAGCTCATGTAAATAAGCAGCACGAACTTGTGGCATCTTGCTAAATAAACGTACCAATTCTTCTTTTATATAGTGGTTTGGATCTTTGATCTCACGTATTTCTAAGTTAGTAATATCACTACACTGTACATGATGATAAATATGCAAGATATCTTCTAAACACAGTGAATAATTTACGGATTCTTTATCCAAGACAACACCTTTTACTTCTTTTTGGCCATGAAGCAAACTTTCATAATCTTGTAAGCGTACTTTCATATAGCCAAGCTGTAATTCACTTGTAAACTTCAACAGTTCCTCTTTGCTACTGAAAATTGGATAGTATAAATCATTTGATGCATCTAAAACCATCATAAAATCAGTGGCTAATTCCAATACATTTGCATTATGATTTTTTGAAGTATGTTGATTTGGATGTACTGGGGCATACAATTGTGCATCTTTTAAACATGCATAAAGTTCTACTTCACTTGCTTTACAAGGATGATTTTGTAGGTTTTCAAGTGCTATACGTAAAGCACTAGCATCTTTTGTGCTTTTTCTTTCCATGATTTCTTCCTTCATCTCTTTCTATACTCATTGTAGTAGAACCCATCATCTTTTACAACATCAACATTTTTAAAACATTGTTAATTTAAAATTAAGATTTCTTTTAGTTACAATTCTTCACATTTCGTGTTATTATACATATGTAAGAACCCAGGGAGCCTCTCATTGAAGCTAACTCGCCTGGGGCTTTTTAATATTTTGGGGGCACAATGGAATGTAAGAATGGAAAGCCAGCACTAACAATAACTGAACAAATTGACTTACTACTTGATAGAGGATTAAAATTTAGAGATGAGAATAGTGCATACTATACTTTGAGTCACATTAACTATTATAGATTGAGTGGGTACTTTAACAGTTTCTACGAAAATGATCAAGAATTTAAAAGTGATATATTCTTCGAGGATATCTATGATTGCTATCAATTTGATATGTATTTACGCAGGAGTACACTTATGCTTCTTGAAAGTGTCGAAGTAAGTCTTAAGGCAATAATCACTGACTATCTATGTAACCAAATTGGACCTCTATCCTATAAAAGTAATGATATTTATTATCGTAGTTCAAATGTTTCATATCTTGAGGAGTGCATGCAGACATACAAATCGAAACATGCAGACAGTAAAATCATTCAAACACATGAATATAAATATAGTGGAGAATATCCTTTATGGGCACTAATGGAATTTCTTTCTTTTGGAGATGTTGCATCTCTTTTGGAGGGTCTAAAATTTGAACATATTGATGAAATAAGTAATGGCTATTTTAGATTCCCAAACAAAAGAATTGCTCGATCTTTTTTAGTTAGTTGGTATCGAAGTTTATGTATGTTTCGTAATAAATGTAGCCATTATGAACGACTATTCCAAGTTGAACACAAACAAAGACCACCTAAATTGTTACATTCTGATGAATTCGAAAAGGTTTATGGTCCTTGTACATCGAATGAGACGTATTTTTATTTACTTTCTGTGACTGTAATGCTTTGCCCGGATTCTTCAATAGTACAACGATTCAATTTGGAACTCACTCAATTAATGACAAGATTTCCAAACATTGATGTTGTAAAAAATTATTGCTTTAAAGATAATTGGCAACGAATATTACTCGATTTAACAGGATTCTATTTACAATATTATATCGATAATTAACGAAAGACATTACTCCGGTGTCTTTCGTTTTTTTATAAACAAAAAAAGAGAACCGAAGTTCTCCATCAATTATTTTACTAATTGTACAATTGCCATTGTAGCGTTGTCACCACGACGGTTTCTTGTTTTTACAACTCTTGTATATCCCCCGTTACGGTCTTGGTACATAGGTCCAATCTCAGAGAATAATTTTTGTAGAGCTGTTTGTCCAGTAGTTTCATCAGCTACAACATCACGTACATAAGCTGCCGCTTGACGACGTGCATGTAAGTCACCTCTTTTAGCAAGAGTGATTAATTTTTCAACCACAGAACTAACTTCTTTTGCTTTCATTTCTGTAGTTTCAACACTTTCAGAAATAATTACTGAAGTTGCAAGGTTTCTAAGCATTGCTTTACGGTGATCTGCTTTACGTCCTAGTTTACGATTTCTCATAATACCTCATACTCCTTCTATTCGTAAGATTTGAAGCTAAGCCCCAAATCATAAATCTTGTCTTTTACTTCTTTTAATGATTTTTTACCTAAGTTACGAACTCTCATCATTTCGTCTTCTGTTTTTTGTGTAAGTTCTTCAACAGTTTGAATACCTGCACGTTTTAAACAGTTATATGAACGAACAGAAAGATCTAGGTCTTCGATCATCATAACAAGGCCTTTGTTTACAACTTCACCTTGTACATCTTTCATCACTGAATCCATTTCATTTACAACTTCGTGAACATTTGTTAGAAGTTCTAAGTGGTCGATTAAGATTTTAGATCCTAAAGCGATAGATTCTTGTGGTGTAATAGAACCATCTGTCCAGATTTCTAATTCTACTTTATCGTAGTTTGCATTTTGACCAACGCGTGTTGGTTCAACATTGTAAGCTACTTTTTGAATTGGTGTAAAAATAGCATCTGTATAGATTGTTCCTAATGCTTGACCAGCACCTGCATATAATGCTTTGTTTTGATCAGCACTAACGTAACCTCTTCCACTTTTCGCTTGAAGTTCCATTTCAAATGTATGACCTTGTTCAACTGTACAGATGTATAGGTCTTCATTTAACACTTCAACTCCATCAGGAAGTTCGATATCTGAAGCGTGAACTTCACCGTATCCCTTTTTAGAAATACGTAATGTGTGAATTTCATCATCATCAATTTTCAATACTACATTTTTTAGGTTTAAGATAATCGAAGTAACATCTTCTTTTACCCCAGGAATTGATGTAAATTCATGGAATACGCCATCAACCTTAATAGAGAAAATAGCTCCTCCAGGTAGGGAAGATAGTAATACACGGCGAAGTGCATTTCCAATCGTTGTACCGAACCCTCTTTCAAGTGGTTCAATCACAAATTTTCCATAATTCTCAGAATCAATAAATTCTTTTACTTCAAAATTCGCACGTTCAAAATTTTGCATTCCTATTACCTCCTCTTTACGTTACGTTAATGATCTTATCCACGTGGTCTTTTTGGTGGACGACAACCATTGTGAGGAATAGGTGTTACATCGTTAATCATTGTAATTTCTAAACCTGCCACTTGTAGTGCTCTAACTGCTGCTTCACGTCCAGGACCAGGTCCTTTAACGTTAACTGAAACAGTTTTCATTCCATGTTCCATAGCCGCTTTACCAGCCGCTTCTCCTGCCATTTGTGCAGCATATGGAGTTGATTTACGAGAACCTTTAAATCCTAAAGCTCCTGCACTAGACCAAGAAACTGCGTTTCCACCTTCATCAGAGATGGTAACGATTGTGTTGTTAAAAGTTGAGTGAATGTGTGCACAACCTTTAGCAATATTCTTTTTAATACGACGTTTACGAGTCGTTTGTTTACCTTTTGCCATTTAGTGTCTACCTCCTTCTGCTTATTTCTTTTTACCAGCTACTGTTTTAACTGGACCTTTACGTGTACGAGCATTTGTTTTCGTACGTTGTCCACGAACTGGTAGACCTCTACGGTGACGGATTCCACGGTATGATGCAATTTCCATTAAACGTTTAATGTTTAATTGCGTTTCACGACGTAAATCACCTTCTACTTTAATTGCGTCAACTTCAGAACGAATTTTGTTAAGTTGATCTTCAGTTAAATCTTTTACACGGATGTTTTCGTCAACACCAGCTGCAGCTAAAACTTTAGATGCTGTTGTACGACCAATACCGTATACGTAAGTTAATGAAACAACTACACGCTTATCGCGTGGAATATCTACTCCTGCAATACGAGCCATATTTTACTTTACCTCTCTTTTATCCTTGTCTTTGTTTGTGCTTAGGATTTTCGCAAATCACCATAACACGACCTTTTCTTTTAATTACACGACATTTGTCGCAAATTGGTTTTACTGATGGTCTTACTTTCATATAATGTAGCCTCCTATCCGTTTACTTATGACGGAATGTAATACGCCCACGTGTTAAATCATATGGTGAAATTTCTACTGTTACACGATCACCTGGTAAAATGCGAATGTAGTGCATACGGATTTTACCAGAAACGTGAGCCATGATCTCGTGCCCATTTTCTAATTTCACTTTAAACATTGCGTTTGGAAGTGTATCAACTACAATTCCATCGATTTCAATAACGTCTTGCTTACCCATTAGTCCTCCTCTGATTGTAATTTAGTAAGTATTTCACAACTGTCTTCACCAATCACTACAGTATGTTCGAAATGTGCGGTCAAGGACCCATCGCGACTAACGACTGTCCAATCATCACTTAAAGTTTTGGTTTGTGGTTTACCAGCTTGAACCATTGGTTCAATTGCTAAACACATTCCAGCACGAAGTCGAATACCACTACCTGCTTTACCAAAATTTGGTACGCTTGGATCTTCATGCACATCACTTCCAATACCATGTCCTGTATAGTCCTTTGGTACAGAATATCCGTGCTCTACTACGTACTCTTCAATCGCATGTGAAATGTCACCTAAACGATACTGTGCGTTTGCTTTCTCTAGACCTTTATATAACGATTCTTCCGTTACGTCAAGTAATCTTTGTGCTTCTTCACTGATTTGACCAACTGGATAACTCCAAGCAGAGTCACCATGGTAACCTTTGTAACAAGCACCGATATCAACAGACACAATGTCGCCTTCTTTTAATACTGTATGTTTATTAGGAATTCCATGAACAAGCACTTCATTCACTGAAATACAACAAGCATTAGGAAACCCATACAATCCTTTGAAGGATGGGGTTGCTCCTTGGTCAAGTATAACCTTTTCACAAGCTCTGTCAAGTTCTAAAGTATTCAAACCTGGTCGAATGACTTCTTTGGCACGTTTGTGAGCCAGTGCAACAATATGACCAGCTTTACGCATTAAATCAATCTCTCTAGGAGACTTCGTAGTAATCATACTACTTGCCTCCTAAAGCTGATTCGATTTCTTTCCAAACATCATCCGTGCTTTGGTCAGCATTGATGATAACAACTTTATCCTTGTAGTAATCAAGAATTGGTTGTGCGTTGTTTTCGTATTCTGCTAAACGAACTTCCAAAGATTCGATTGTATCGTCTTTACGTTGGTAAAGTTCACTACCATCGATATCACAAATGCCTTCAACTTTTGGTGGATGGTAATCTACATGGTAGATGTGTCCACAAGTTTTACATAAGCGACGCCCTGTAATTCGTTTTGCTAATTTCTCAAATGGAATGTCGAGTGTGATCACTTTATCAATTTCCAAATCGCTTCCTTTCACAAGTTCATCGAACGCTTTTGCTTGCGCTAAGGTTCTTGGGTATCCATCAAGTAGATAACCGTTTGCTAAATCTTGTGTTTCTAAGAAACTTTTTACCATTGGGTTGGTAACTTCATCAGGAACAAGTTTCCCTGCATCCATATATTTCTTAGCTTCAAGTCCTAATGGAGTTCCATTTCCTACTTCACTACGGAAGATATCTCCCGTTGAAATATGTGTAACTTCATAGTTCTCAACGATTTTTTTGGACATTGTACCTTTACCGGCACCAGGTCCTCCCATGATAAGAATGTTCATACTATCGTTTTACTCCCATAAATCCACGGTATGACTTAGCAGTCATTTGCCCTTTAAGTTGAGCAACCGTCTCCATTGCTACCCCAACAACAATGATTAGCCCTGTACCACCCATACGGATACTACTTGGTAAACTTTTCATAATCAATGGTGCTACGTTTGGCAACAAGGCGATGAATAATAATCCAATCGCTCCAAGAACTGTAATTCTTGATAACACCGTGTTGATGTAGTTTTTCGTTTCTTTACCAGGACGAATAC
The DNA here is from genome assembly GCF_004365815.1 of Breznakia blatticola. Lineage (GTDB taxonomy): Bacteria > Bacillota_I > Bacilli_A > Erysipelotrichales > Erysipelotrichaceae > Breznakia > Breznakia blatticola. The sequence goes on along the minus strand of NZ_SODD01000007.1, from coordinate 21,049 downwards.
CTGGAATGTACGTTCCGTTTTTACTTAAGTTGTCTGCAATTTTTTCAGGATCAACTTGAAGCTTTGTATAGAAGAACGTAAATAATACAATCAAGATTGCATAGATAACAAGCGATGTTGCACTTTGCATACCTAATAGGTTTTGCATCGTTTCCGTCCATCCACTTGCTTTAATAATATTATTATTTACTAGCAAAGATACAATTGTAACTGGAGCAATCATAATCGAGCTGGCAAAAATTACCGGGATTACACTTGCTGAGTTAATTTTTAATGGAAGATATGTCATATCTTTTCCACTTTTTTGTACAGTACTTGATGTGTATTGAATTGGAATTTTACGTACGGCTGTCTGCATAAAGATAACCAGTACAATAATAATTAGATACACTAATACAAATCCCACAAACGTCAGCACCCCTGAGAAGAATGAACTTCCATTGGCACCAGCTGTAAGTGTGCGGAATGCATTGATGAATTGGTAAGGCATATCACTAACAATACCTGCGAAGATAATGATAGAAACACCATTTCCAATACCATGCATTGAAATACGATCCGCAAGCCATAATAGGAACATGGTTCCTGCGGTAAATACAATTGCAACATATAGGAATCCAGCAGTACTTGAGTTTTCAAGTATACTTGTTCCATCTTGTCTTGTTAAGACTAATGTAGTTGTATATGCTTGTACGAAGCAAAGTACAACTGCTAAATATCTTGTGTATTTGTCGAGCTTTTTCTTTCCTGTTTGACCGGATTTTGATAGTTCTGTTAGGTGTGGAATTACGTCCATCGATAATAATTGAATAATAATTGATGCTGTAATGTAAGGTCCAACCCCTAATGCAAAGACCGATAGTTTATCAATGGCTCCCCCACCAAGTAGGTTCATCATATCTAAAATCGATTTTGTTTCAGACACTTGTGTTATATCTAAGCTTACGTTAGGTACAGGTATTTGTGCACCCATACGGTACACAAATAGTATCGCAATCGTAAACAGGATTTTTTTACGAATCTCTTTGTTCTTAAAGAATCCTGCAAACGTGGAAAACATATTAGATTACCTCTGCTTTCCCGCCTGCTTTTTCAATACTAGCAATAGCAGCTTTAGAAAATTTGTTAGCTTTTACAGTTAATTTCTTTTCTAGAGCACCTTCACCTAATACTTTAATTCCAGATAGTTCTTTTTTAACTAATCCAGTTTCAATTAGTAATTCAGGTGTTACTTCAACTCCATTATCGAACTTGTTTAATGCTTCAACATTAACAATTCCGTATTCTTTTCTAGTAAAGTTAGTGAATCCACGTTTTGGAAGTCTTCTTGCAAGAGGTGTTTGTCCCCCTTCAAATCCTAAACGAACTCCTCCACCAGAACGAGCGTTTTGTCCTTTGTGTCCTTTTCCAGCAGTTTTACCTTGACCAGATCCGTGACCACGTCCAAGACGTTTACGGTTTTTTCTAGCACCGTCGTTATATTTCATTTCATGTAATTTCATATGTGCACCCTCCTACTAACCACGAATCTCTTCTGGTTTTTTTCCACGAAGACGTGCAATATCTTCTACAGTTTTAAGTTCTTCTAAAGCTGTAATTGTCGCACGCACCATGTTAATTGGTGTACGTGAACCAAGACATTTAGTAAGGATATCCTTAACTCCTGCAACCTCTAGTACATCACGTACCGCACCACCGGCGATTACCCCTGTACCTTCTGTAGCTGGACGTAAGAATACGCTACCTGCACCGTAGTTTCCAGTAATTTCATGAGGAATTGTAGTTCCAACCATTGGTACTGTAAATACGTTTTTCTTAGCAGCTTCGACCGCTTTTTTGATTGCATCAGGAACTTCATTTGCTTTTCCTGTAGCGAATCCAACACGACCTTTACCATCACCGATTACAACTAAAGCAGAGAAACGGAAACGACGTCCCCCTTTAACTACTTTTGTAACACGATTAATTGTAACTACGCGTTCTTCGAATTCTTTTTCATTGCGATCTCTTCTTGGTTTTCTTTGTGGTCTACGGTCATTTCTCTTGAAGTTTTTCTTAGCTTCAGGAGCTGCCGCTTTTTCTTGAGTTGCTGGTGTAGCAGCTTCCACTTCAGGAGCTTTCACTTCTTCAACAACATTTGTTTCTTTGTTTTCCATCATGAGTTCCTCCTAAAATTTAAGCCCTGCTTCACGAGCAGCTTCGGCTAATGCTTTTACACGTCCATGGTAAACATATCCACCACGGTCGAATACTACATTTTCAATTTTCGCTTTGTTTGCTAACTCAGCGATTGTTTTACCAACTTGTTTAGCAGCTTCAACGTTACCACCGTTAGATAATTTCATTGATACTGAACTAGCTGATACTAAAGTTTTTCTGTTTTCGTCATCGATAATTTGTGCATGAATGTGTGCGTTTGAACGGAACACATTTAAACGTGGACATGTTGGAGTACCACTGATTTTTTTACGAACACGTACGTGACGACGTTTACGTTCTACATTTCTAGCTGTTTTGTTAATCATAATTGTGTCCTCCTATTATCCTTTCTTAGCAGCAGTCTTACCTTCTTTACGACGGATGTATTCACCTTTGTAGCGAATACCTTTTCCTTTGTAAGGTTCTGGTTTTCTTACTGCGCGAATGTTGGCTGCACATTCACCAACGCGTTGTTTATCGATTCCACTAATCTTAATAGCAGTTGGAGAACTAACTTCGCAAGTTAATCCTTCTTCGATTTCGATGTTAACTGGGTGTGAATACCCAACAATTAACTCAAGAACTTTTCCTTTAAGAGCGGCTTTAAATCCAATCCCTACTAGTTCTAAGTCTTTTTCGTAACCTTCGTGTACCCCAACGATCATGTTGTTTAATAAGGCACGAGTAGTTCCGTGTAATTGTTTTGTGTGTTTTTGTTCGTTTGCACGAGCAACTGTAATAATTTCTCCATCTTGTTTAATATCCATTAATGGAGAGAATTGGCGAGATAAAGTTCCTTTTGGACCTTTAACAGTCACCTCATTCGCTGCAGAAATACTTACTTCTACACCTGCAGGAACGGTAATCGCTTTATTTCCGATACGTGACATTACTTTTCCTCCGTAATTCTAGACTACCAAACGTAAGCGACTACTTCGCCACCAACGTTTTTAGCTCTAGCTTCTTTGTCAGTTAATAATCCATGGCTTGTTGAGATAATCGCAATTCCAAGTCCGTTTAATACACGTGGCATATCTTCTGCTTTTGTGTATACACGAAGTCCTGGAGAAGAGATTCTCTTAATTCCGTTGATTACTTTTTCATTGTTTGGTCCATACTTTAACGTTACAGTTAATGTTTTCTTAACGTCTCCATTAACTTCGTATTCTGTAATGAATCCTTCTGCTTTTAAGATTTTTGCAATCTCAACTTTTTCTTTGTTTGCAGGAATATCTACTGTTGTATGACGTGCTTGAATAGCATTTCTTACGCGTGTTAACATATCCGCAATTGGGTCTGTCATAATCATAATAACTATTCCTCCTTCTTACCAACTAGCCTTCTTTACACCAGGGATTTGACCTTTGTAAGCCAATTCTCTGAAGCAAATACGACATAATTTATATTTTCTTAATACTGAGTGAGGACGTCCACAACGTTCACAACGAGTGTATTCACGAACTTTAAATTTTTGCGGTTTTTGTGATTTTAAAATCATCGCTTTTTTAGCCATTAGTGTTGTCCTCCTTGTTTTCTGAAAGGCATACCCATTTCAGTTAATAATTCTTTTGCTTCTTCGTTAGTTTTAGCAGTTGTAACAATTACAACATCCATACCACGAAGTTTGTTTACTTTATCATAGTTGATTTCAGGGAAGATAATTTGTTCTTTAATCCCTAATGTGTAGTTTCCACGTCCATCAAATGCAGATGTTGAAACTCCACGGAAGTCACGTACACGAGGAAGTGTAAGGTTAACTAATTTGTATAAGAAGTCATACATCTTTTCTCCACGTAATGTAACTTTAGCACCAATTGGCATACCTTCTCTTAATTTATAGTTGGCAATTGATTTTTTCGCTTTTGTAACGACTGGTTTTAAACCAGTGATTTGTGTTAACTCAGCTACTGCTTCATCTAACACTTTAGGGTTAGCTACTGCTTCACCTAGTCCAATGTTTAATACAATTTTATCAATCTTTGGTACTTCCATTGCTGATTTGTATTCAAATTTTTTCATTAAAGCAGGACTAACTTCTTTAATGTATTTGTCATATAATGCATTATTTTCCATAAGTTGTTCCTCCTACTTTACAGCTTTTCCGCTCTTAGCGTAAACGCGAACTTTTTCGCCTTTTTCAACTTTATATTGAATACGAGAAGCTTTTTTTGCTTTTGCATCGTACGCCATTACGTTTGAAACGTGAATTGGGTGTTCGAATTCAGCAATTCCACCTTCAGGTTGTTCTTGTGTTGGTTTCAAGTGTTTTTTCTTCATGTTAACACCTTCAACGATTACTTTGTTTTCTTTAGGGAAAACTTTTTTAACTTCAGCTACAGTACCTTTGTCAGATCCTGTAATAACTTGAACCTTATCACCTTTTTTGATTTTCACAAAGATACCTCCTTTATAGTACTTCCGGAGCTAAAGACACTATTTTCATAAAGTCTTTCTCACGAAGTTCACGAGCCACTGGTCCAAAAATACGAGTACCACGTGGTGTGTTGTCATCTTTAATAATTACTACTGCGTTGTCATCGAACTTGATGTATGTTCCATTTTCTCTACGGATTCCGTAAACTGTACGAACGATAACGGCTTTTACAACGTCACCTTTTTTAACAGTTCCACCTGGAGTCGCTTGTTTAACAGTACATACAACGATATCACCGATGTTAGAGAATTTACGTTTTGATCCTCCTAAGTTACGAATAACCAAAACTTCTTTAGCACCCGTGTTGTCCGCTACGCGTAATCTACTTTCATTTTGAATCATAAAATTACCCTCCTAGACCTATAACACGACTGCTTTTTCAACGATTTCAACTAAACGGAAACGTTTTGTAGCACTTAATGGACGAGTTTCCATAATTAGTACTTTATCTCCGATTTTAGCTTCGTTGTTAGCATCATGTGCTTTAAACTTTTTTGAATATTTTACACGTTTCCCATATAAAGGATGCGTTTTCTTTGTTTCTACAAGAACTGTAATTGTCTTGTCCATTTTGTCAGACACTACTGTACCACGAAGTACTTTACGAGCGTTTCTTTCCATATCAGCACATCCTCCTATTCTGCAGCACGAGCGCGTTCGCCCATGACTGTCTTAATACGTGCAATTGTTTTCTTAATATCTTTCATACGAGCAGAGTTTTCTAATGCTCCTGTTGCTTGTTGAAAGCGAAGGTTGAAAAGTTCTTCTTTTAGTGTATCGATATCTTTTAGTAATTCATCATTACTTTTTTCTCTGATTTCTTTAGCTAACATAGTTTACTTTTCTCCTTTCTTAACGAATTTACATTTTACTGGAAGTTTGTGAGCTGCTAAACGGAATGCTTCACGTGCAACTTCTTCAGGAACTCCAGCGATTTCAAACATAATTGTTCCGGCTTTAACTACTGCTACCCAGCTATCTGGAGCACCTTTCCCAGAACCCATACGTACTTCTAGAGGTTTTGCTGTTCTTGCTAAGTGAGGGAAGATTTTGATCCAAACCTTACCACCACGTTTCATGTAACGTGTCATGGCAATACGAGCAGCCTCGATTTGACGGTTACTGATGTAGTTACCGTTATCAGCCATTAATCCGTATTCACCGAATGCGATGTCACGTCCTGCTTTTGCACGACCTTCATAGCTTAAACGGTGTGGTCTACGGTATTTTGTTCTTTTAGGCATTAACATAATTAATTACCTCCTTCAGTCTTAGCAGGTGCAGGTGCAGCTGCTGTTGCTGGTTTTGCTTGTTGTGCGTTACGGTTGCGGTTGTTGTTACGGTTATCGTTACGTCCACCACGGTTGTTACGTCCACCACGACGACGATCTCTCATGTCAGCTTTTGGAGCTTCTGGTTCTTGAACCATTTGTCCTGGTAATACTTCACCACGGCAGATCCAAACTTTAACTCCTAAACGACCGTAAGTCGTTGCAGCTTCTTCCCATGCGTAATCGATGTCAGCACGAAGTGTATGTAAAGGAACGTTTCCTTCAGAGTATCCTTCGCTACGAGCCATATCAGCTCCACCAAGACGACCAGAAACCATTGTTTTGATTCCTTTTGCCCCAGCACGCATTGTTTGTTGAATTGCACGTTTTTGTGCAGTTCTAAATGATGCACGGTTTTCAAGTTGGTCAGCAATGTTACGAGCTACCAATTTTGCATCTAAATAAGGGTTAGCAATTTCTAGTACTTTGATGAATACGTTTTTACCGTTTGTAAGCTTAACTAAAGCTTTTTTCAGTTTTTCAACGTTTTCACCACCGTTACCACCAATTACCATACCTGGCATTGCAGTTTTGATGATTACATCAACACGGCTTTTTGTTCTTTCGATTTCAACTTTAGAGACTTGAGCACTCTTAAGTTCTTTGAATAAATATTCACGGATTTTAACATCTTCTAACAATAAGTCAGCGTAATCTTTTTCTGCGAACCAACGTGATTCCCAATCTCTAATAACACCAACTCGTAATCCGATTGGACTTACTTTTTGACCCATGAGTTACCTCCTAATCTCTTTCCGCCACAACAACTGTGATGTGACTAGTACGTTTGTGGATTGCACTTGCAGATCCTTTAGCACGTGGCATGAAGCGTTTTAATGTAACACTTTCATCTGCATAACATGCTTTTACAAATAATTTTTCTTCATTTAAATCGTGATTGTTTACAGCGTTTGCTACGGCAGAGTTTAACACTTTACCAGCTGCTTCTGCAGCGAAGTTTGGTGTAAAACGTAAGATAGCTGCTGCTTCTTCTACATCTTTTCCACGGATAAGATCTAAAACTAATCTAGCTTTTCTTGGTGGAATACGTAGAGTTTTTGCTGTTGCTTTAACTTCCATTGTTAGTTCCTCCTCTATTTCGTTTTCTTATCGCTTCCGTGTCCAGAGTATTTTCTCGTTGGCACGAATTCACCTAATTTGTGACCTACCATGTCTTCTGTAACATAAACTGGTAAGTGTTCTTTACCATTGTAAACGGCAAAAGTGTGTTCCACGAATTGTGGAAAGATTGTTGATCTACGAGACCAAGTTTTAATTACTTCTTTTTTTCCAGACGCGTTAACTGCTTCCACTTTTTTCATTAAGTGATCATCACAGAATGGTCCTTTTTTAAGACTACGACTCATTTAACATGTTCCTCCTTTGCCTTATTTACTGTTACGACGACGAACGATCATTTTGTCCGAAGCATTTTTCTTTTTACGAGTAACAACACCCATAGCTTTTTTACCCCAAGGTGTCATTGGAGATTTACGTCCAATTGATGTACGTCCTTCCCCACCACCATGAGGGTGATCGTTAGGGTTCATTACTGATCCACGAACTGTTGGGCGAACACCTTTCCAGCGTGAACGACCAGCTTTACCAATATTTACTAAGCTGTGGTCTTCGTTTCCTACAACACCGATTGTTGCACGACAGTCAGCAGTTACACGACGAACTTCACCACTTGATAAACGTAATGTTACATATTTGTCTTCAAACCCAAGGATTTGCGCTGAACATCCAGCACTACGTGCAAGTTGTCCACCTTTTCCAGGTTTCATTTCCACGTTGTGTACAGTTGTACCTTCTGGAATGTCTTTCATTTGAAGTGCATTACCAACTTTAATGTCAGCGTTGCTTCCTGATTCAACTTTCGCTCCAACTTCTAATCCTTTTGGTGCAAGGATGTAGCGTTTTTCACCATCAGCGTAGTTTAATAACGCGATGTTAGCTGAACGGTTTGGATCGTATTCAATTGCAGCAACAGTTGCTGGAATTGCATCTTTGTTTCTTTTGAAATCGATAATTCTGTATAGTCTTTTGTGACCTCCACCTTTGTGGCGAGTAGTAATACGTCCTTGGTTGTTACGACCAGAATTTTTACTTAACGTTTCCGTTAAACTTTTTTCTGGAGTTGTTTTCGTAATTTCTTCGAACGTTAAACTTGTCATACCACGACGACCAGGTGTGGTTGGTTTATAAAATTTAATACCCATTTAACATGTTCCTCCTAACGCATTTTTTACCGAGAAATAGCGTGAATCTCCTCGTCTTATTCAGCAGAGAATAAGTTAATTTCTTGACCTTCTTTAATTGTAACGATGGCTTTACGAATTGCTTTTGTTTTTCCTTCGTATTTACCCATACGTTTTGCTTTTGGTCTAACGTTCATAATGTTAACTTTAACAACATCAACGTTGAAGATTTCTTCGATTGCTTGTTTAACCGCAGTCTTGTTTGCAGTTTTTGCAACTTCGAATGTGATTTTGTTTTCAGCATCCATAAATCTCATTGATTTTTCCGTGATGATTGGACGGATGATAATATCTCTAGCGTTATTCATTATCCAAGCACCTCCTCAACCTTTTTCATTGCAGCTTCTGTGAATACTAATTTGTTTGCATTTACGATATCGTAAACGTTGATTCCATCAGCAAGTAACATACTCATTGAGTCAATGTTACGTAATGATAAGAATGCATTTTCATAGTCTTCTGAGCTATCAACGACGAATAATGTTTTTCTTCCTGCACCAATGTTTGTAATGATTTCTTTGAAATCTTTAGTTTTTGGAGCAGCTAATTCGAATTTATCAACTACGATAATTTCTTTTTCGATTGCTTTTTCAGATAATACTGATTTTAAAGCTAAACGTCTAACTTTTTTGTTTAAGTTATATTTGTAACTTCTTGGTGTTGGACCGAATACAATTCCTCCACCTCTCCATTGAGGAGAACGGATAGATCCTTGACGCGCACGTCCAGTACCTTTTTGACGCCATGGTTTACGTCCACCACCACGAACTTCCGTACGGTTTTTCGTGTCAGCAGTTCCTTGACGTTTGCTTGCTTGTTGCATAACGATCGCGTCGAAGATTACTTGTTGGTTTGGTTCGATACCAAAGATTGCATCGTTTAATTCGATGTCTTTAACTTTATCACCTTTTTGGTTGATTACATTAATCTGTGCCATCGTCTACGCCTCCTTTGCTTCACTAGCTTCTACAGCTTGTTCTTCAACTAAAGCTTCTGCTTTAACTTCTTCTTCAACTTCGTAAGAAATTAATGTTTTTGCTTCTGTTTTGTCTTTTTTAACTGCGGCTTTTACCATAACAAACCCTTTTTTAGGTCCAGGCACGTTACCTTTAATTAATAGGTAGTTACCAGCTTCATTAACTTCGATAATTTCTAAGTTTTGGTTTGTTGTTTTGTATCCACCTTCTTGTCCAGCCATAACTGTACCTTTGTCGATTTTCCCTTTACGAGACGTAATCCCTCCAGTAGCTAATGAACCGATGTGACGGTGGTGTCCAGAACCGTGAGATTTTGGACCAATTTTTGCGTTGTTACGAACAACTGTTCCCATGAACCCTTTACCTTTTGAAGTACCAGTTACATCAACGATGTCTCCTGCTTCAAAGATTGAAACGCTAACAGCAGAACCTAATTCTAAGTCAGCCATGTCGCTTCCGCGGAATTCACGAACAAATTTCTTAGGTGCTGTGTTTACTTTTGCAGCGTGCCCTTTGCTAGCTTTTGTAGCTCTTTGTTCTTTAACATCTTCAAACCCTAATTGCACAGCTTCGTATCCATCGTTTTCCACTGTTTTCTTTTGTAGTACTACGTTTGGTGTAGCTTCAACTACAGTTACCGGAATAAGAACTCCGTCTTCAGTGAAAACTTGAGTCATTCCAATTTTACGTCCTAAAATACCTTTCATAGTTTTCACCTCCTATAATTTAATTTCGATGTCCACTCCGCTTGGCAATTCTAATCTTTGTAAAGAATCAATTGTTTCAGCAGTTGGCCCAACGATTTCGATTAAACGCTTGTGCGTTCTAACTTCGAATTGTTCACGTGAGTCTTTGTACTTATGTACCGCTCTCAAAATTGTTACCACTTGTTTTTCAGTTGGTAGTGGAACTGGACCAACGACTTTCTTCGCACCGTGAGATTGTGCTGATTTCACGATCTTTTCTGCAGATGCATCTAAGATTCTGTGTTCATACGCTTTTAGTCTAATACGTACACTGTTTTTTGCCATGATGTTCTCCTTTCATCTATATGAACTATAGACTCGCTCCATGTGAATTCCCCAACACACCACCTCATGACAACGGGTATCGGTGTGTCAGCAACCTCGCACTTCATTGCGGTCACGGTTAGTATTATAACCCTATAATACTGGGTTTGCAAGCATTTTCTTGATTATTTTTTTAGTCTTTTTTATGAATCTTTTTTGGACTATACATTCACAAAAATATCGATATTTTTCTAACTATATATGTAAGTTACTAAATGAAATCAACTTGACTTTATAAATGTCATTTCGATATGATATATCTCGTGGTGAACTACCCCCACTTAATCTAACGATTTAAAGTGTGAGCTTCGTGGAAACAGAGTGTACTTGATATTGTATCAGCGGTTGCTCCTATATACCCCACAGGTCTGTTCCTAGACCTTATTGTGTTTTATTCAATTATATAGCTAGTCCATGTTGATGGATATTCATTGCTGCATTGATATCACGGTCATGATAACTATGACAACTACTGCACTCCCATTCTCTTATGTGGAGCGCTTTTTTTGATTCCTTACTCCCACAGACATGACATATCTGTGTAGATGGATAGTATGGCTCGACTTCTTTGATTGACTTTCCATACCATTCTGCCTTGTATTTTAGTAAAGCAAGAAATTTTGTCCAACCTGCATCTGTGATTGCTTGTGCTAAATGACTTTCTAACATCTTCTTTACACTTAGTTTTTCAACACAAATTACATCGTGGTTTTTGATGAGATAGGTTGATAATTTATGTAAAAAATCATGACGTCGATTATAAATGCGTTTATGCAATCGAGCAATGGTTATTTTTAATTTTTGATAATTCTTAGCATCTTCTAATTTAATACCTTTGGCTTTTGCGATTTCAGCTTTTCGACTAAGTTTGCGTTGTAATTTCTGTAGTCGTTGCATATCTTTTTTTAAATACTTTGGGTTTTCAATCTTGGTACCATCAGAAAGAACAACGTAGTGATGTATACCCATATCAACACCTATGCTACTATTTGTTTTTGCAAATGCCTCTACTTCTGTTTCACATAGGATGGCTACATAATAGGCACCAGTTGCATCTTGACTAACTGTTGCACTCTTTATCTTTCCTGTATGTTCACGATGATAGTCCATCGAAACTACACCAACCTTTGGTAGTTTGATTCCTTGTTTATCAATAATGGCAATCGTCCCATTTTGATTATTTGTCGTATAACTGTTTCGATTACGATTCTTACTTTTGAACTTTGGATAACCTACAGTCTTTGAATTACGATAGAAATTTGTAAACGCACGACGTAGATGCATTTGTTCATTAGCCAGTGCCAAACTATCCACTTCTTTAAGATAGGGATAATCTTTCTTATACATTGCTGGTGTTGTTTCTTTTATTGGCGTAGCATCTTCGTGGTACTGCTTGTAACTGTTGATTCGATCATCTAACATCAAATTCCATATCTTACGAGCACAACCAAAAGTCTTCGCAAACATTTCTTTTTGCAAGTCATTTGGATAGATACGATATACGAATGCTTTTTTCACTTGTTTCATAGGTGGATAACTTATGCTTCTCCTTGTTTTTCAATATACTCCTTTATTGTGTCAATTGTGACACCACCAGTTGTTAGTAAGCAAAATGTTTTTGACCAAAACATTTCCTTCCATAGTTTGTCTTTGATTTCTGGGTGTTCTTTCTTTACCAAACGAGAACTAGCAGATTTATAAGCATTTAGAAACTTAGAAAGTTCACTGTTGGGATGTGCTTTAAACAAAATATGCACATGATCTGTTTCAAAGTTGAGTTCTTGCAACTTGATATGGTAGTTTTTAGCAATTCGAATAAAGTGGTTCTCTAATTCCTTAGCGATAGTTTCATCGATTACTTCTCTACGGTACTTAGTTGTAAGGATTAGATGGTAATATAGTGCGAACACCGAATGATTATTATTATCTAGTTTTATCATATATATAACCTCTAATGTAGAATGATATATCCTTCATACTGATTATACCATGTAGGAATATCACCAACAATAATTATCACACAATAATTCGCCTTACTGCTTGAAACAAAGGAGTCATTTATTTGTGTTAATAAAGACATAAGGTGTCATTCATCACCCACTTACTTATCGCCGTTGAAGTGGGCGACTTCTGACGCTAAAAGTTAAAAATAAGGAAACTATGAAAAAATTAATTACAGTATTATTAACAACATGTATGCTTTGCGTTTGTCAAAGCACGCCAGCAGAAAAGGAAGCGAAGATTTTTCCTAACGTACTAACAATCAAAGGAAACAATATTGTATTTGATGGGACACAAACCATTGATACATTAAAAGAATTAACACCATCTACTGCATATATGTATTCAGGGAAAATTCACAAGACTGACAAAACTGTGACTTTTGATGTAATGTATGATGATGGGTATTCTTCAATCGACATCACTCTTTCTACACCATGGTTAGGTGATGAAAGAAGTGTAGGAACTGAATACCAAAACGCTCTTGAAAATGGTACGATCGTTTCATTTACGATCGACTACCGCACACATGTAGTTGGAGCAGATACATTCTTCTACAATGGAGTTGATATTCGTGATATCGATGAAGACTTACTTGCTGAATGGTTGGATCAAGAAAAACCACTTCAAATTGATGGAAGCGCTAGAGCTGAATTGAAAACAGACAGCGGAACTGTACGCTTCTATATTGATAGTGATTCATCTACTATTGACTCAATCCAGTTCAATTAACAGCAAGCAAGCCACAAAGTAATAAATACACAAAAATGTACCTACCGGCTTTTTTTAACCAATAGGTACATTTTCTTTTCCTTATATATAATATATAGAGTTTCCTTTACATTCACACGATTTATTGATTTATTTACTTTTATATACTTTTCTTCCTATGTATGCAAGAATCAAACATGATACCCCTAATGCACAAATCATGATACACACATGCGCTATCTCATCATTAGTTGACAGTTGATTTGTGCTTTGTTGGTTTAAATCAAATTTTGTTGATTGTACACTTTTACTAGCATCATTATGTTTTTCTATCGCTACAATTTCTACTTTATTATATTTTACATGTTCTTGCTTTGCCGCTTTAATTTGTTGCGTATTTGTAAACATAGATACGAATATGATAATGACTGCTATAAATCGAATTCCCTTTTTCCCATACAATCCAATTCCTTTCTTTACACCCCATGTCTTTTAAACAAACATGTCGTTAACTTTTTCAGTTCTCCTTTCTCAGTACTAACTACGATCATGCATATTATATCTACACACGTTTCGTACTATATATCTTAGAAAAATTATTGCAATGCTCCTTTTAGCAACTCAAAGGTCATTGAATGTACATCATTTTTTTGTGATGTTTTACGAATGGTATGTGTCGTTTATGTAAAATATGTTTACAAAATTTGCCAATGAATTAATAAGTTTTAAGAAATCGAATAAAATCTATTGTGCAAATCATTATATCTTGTTAATATTTTATAGTGTGTTATATCGCGGGTATCTTTTACTAGAATATTAGAGTAAAGGAATTAGTATGAATAAAAAAATTTTATTAGTAAAACCATCGAGTACATACACCTCGAAATTAAAAGAAAGTATCGAATTATATGGACATAGTGTTGATTGTTCAACAAGCCCAATCCATGCCATTGCACTTTTTGCAAAGAAATCATATGACCTTGTAATCAGTGAGTATCAAATGAAGGAAATGGATGGAATCAGATTGATTCTAATTTTACGGGAAATGAAACCTTTTTTCCGCAGTATCATGTTGTCTTCATATCAAAGCGATGAAATCGAAATCAATACATTCGATCATGGAATTGATTTCTACTTTAATACCAATCGAAGTCACGTTGTCTTGACTACATATATTCATAAAGTGTTATGTAAAGATACGATTGAGCAAAATGAACAAGGTTACATGCTTTTTTCTACAAAAGAAGCGATTTCTATCGACACGGACAAACGACTTGTCTTTAAGGAAGAAAAACCAATACATGTCACAAACAAAGAGTTTGAATTGTTGTCTATGTTTCTTGAATATAAAGGCTCTGCTTTAAGTCGTGAAATCATCGCAAAACGGCTTTGGGTCACAGAAGTTGAGGATATTGATTTTCGCGTGATTGATGGACATGTCAAACGACTGCGTTCCAAACTGAACATTCAAGCAATATCGGCTATACGTAGTTATGGTTATATATGGAATGAATAGTTAATCACATCAAAAAGGATGGATTCCCATGATACTTGGGTTTCCATCCTTTTGTTTGAATCTTTTATTACACTCGTTTTGTGTATTTTTTTAATGCATTATCTAACACTGGAATTAAAATTAATCCAAGAATACATGTAGGAATCATATACGATGCATTATACGTTACAGATGCCCACCACTGTGTATCCCATACAAGAACACCTGACAAAGTACTACTCATAAAGCGGATAAGGTTTGTTGCTAAGATTCCAGTATAAAACCAGCCAATATTTGGCAATAGACAAGCAAGTCCATATACTGAGAACGCAATTCCGTAATCAAGCAAGAATCCAATTAAATCCGGTGTATACATTGGACCTGTAATAAATTGAGCCAAAATGGATACACAAGAAACCATTAAACCTTTTTGCCATCCTAAGTGATAGCTTGCCATCAATAAGGCAATCGTCGAAATCCCTAGAGATCCTCCTCGTGGCATTTGTAAAATCGATAGCATATTGGTCATATAATCTAAGACCATAAACAACGCTACATAAAACGCCATAAATACAAGTTCTAAAACACTGCTCTTTTTCATAAAAAAAACACCTCCATAATGAAACGGCAGGCGTAGTGATATATCATATCGATAGACTCCCTACGCTAGCATTAACTAGATCAGGTCATAAGGGACCGTACTTTCGTACATCTCAGCGTCCACCGTAATGGATAGCGCCCCTGTCTGAACTTCCTTTATTATATGGCATGTCTAGCAAAATCGCAATAACGATTTACTAGACATATCTATATTTCAATACTTTAGAACATGAAATCATCTGGTGTATTGTATCTATCAATTTCATTGAGCCAAATTGCTTTTCTTTCACGTATGGTACTTAGCAATTCTTCGTATGTCTCTTTTGATACAAGATTTCTTTCACACATATAACCATAAAACTTTTTCAAACTTGTGAAGTTTTGTTTATAACTTGCAGGAGTTGACCACATAGCTTTGCGTTTGAACCAATCCATAAAAAATTCATCAACGTGTTCTACTCCATCTTTCATCTTCACTACCTCATAATAATTGAGATAATCATTCAAGTAGAAATCCATGTTATATACATGCTTGTAACTCATTTTTTCGCTAAGTCCATTAGCAATCAAATACTTAAGAAAATCTTGTAAATATTTCTCATTTACTTTTACATTTTTCTCTCGGTTTTCTTCATACATCATACAATTCTTTCCTTTCTTTTATTATAAACATGCATTGCATATGCATATGCTGTAAAAAATGCAATTAGATAGAAAACATCAAAACTCGTATTTACGACAATCAAATTGTGCAACACATGATAAACGATACAAGGAATGATACTTTTTGCATTATAACGTATGTACGAAAACATTAATGACACTGTAAAATAGAACATCATCGAACTTAGTAAATAGAATACTAACTCATTATTGACACTTGAAATTTCAGTCAAACTGCCTATGTGTGCAATCGTAAATAGAATCGCTGTTCCAAAAAGTGTCACTAAATTTCCATAAGGTAGTAATGCACGATAAATTATCCCACGAAATATGACTTCTTCAATAATTGCTATGAGAAAGATCTCAATTAACACCATAATCCACATTGTTACATCCATAGGCGCATATGGTTGCATAGTAAGAAAAATTACAAGTAACAAACCAACAATTGGTAAGAAGTAAAAGCAATCAACAAATCCTTCTTTCTGCATTTTAACAAATCCCAGTTCATGAAAGCTCACCTTTTTCACACGCATCCAGAGGGCAATCAAAAACAACATTATTGCATTAGGTAAAATTCTACTATTTATCAACATCTGTTTGATATCTAGTGGTTCACTAATAAATTTTGTCACAATACATGCAAAATATAATCGATACACAAGTAGCAACACAAACACAAGCAGCAAACACTTACTGAACGTTTTTATAAATTTATTCATATCCCTATTATACGTAATTTTAGTGAAAACCAAAAGAAAAAGTAACCAACATCTATCAGTTACTTTATCAATTGAAATTCTTTCTTTATTTTGTGTACTTGGAATACTTGAATCAAAGCAACTAAGACAAAACTCACATCGAATGGAGTTCGTATCAATACACTTAGTACCAACGATACAAATAACACTGGATAATCTAGTGTGTAATACGCTTTAGGAAACTTATGCTTTTCAACAAGTTTACGTTTACCGATTAAGTTCTTAAATAAAACCCATGCTCCAAAGATCGGAAAGATGACATCCACAGAGAAACTAACGATATAATTCTCATTTAGCCATGCTTTCACAAATTGCAAGATAAGTAAACTTGCTACCGCAATCCACATACATAGAATACGGTAGTGTTCATAATCTTGTTTAATCTCATCTTCACTTACTTGATGGAGTCGTCCGCTGTTTTTTAGTTGACTGATATACGTCTTTAAACTTTTCGGTAAAGTTTTTCCTGCTTTGATATCTTCAAGCGTTAGACGCAAATAATCATATGCTTGTTCACGATACTCTTTATTAGAGAAAAGCAGTTGTTCCACTGATTCAAGTTGTGCTTTTTGTTTAGGCTCAAGTGCTTGTTTTTCTGATTCATAGGCTTCGATCATTCTTTGATCCATTAGCCGACCTGTACACCTTCATCACTTACAATCATGTTTGTACTAAAGAATGCTTTACAAGCATCAATCATATGTTGTGGATCTTTTGCTCCTGCACTTTCATAACTTGAGTGCATAGCTAGTTGTGCAAGTCCTAAATCAACTGCCAACATCCCTACGTTTGTTGATGAAATACTTCCAAGTGTACTCCCTCCAGGCATATCGCTACGATTTGCATATGGTTGGTATGGAATATTGTTTTCCTTACATAAAGACATAAATGCTGCAGCACTTAATCCATCTGTTGTATATTTTTGATTCGCATTATATTTAATAACAACTCCACCATTTAATACTGGATGGTTATTTTTGTCTGAAAACTCTGGATGATTTGGATGAATGGCATGTCCATTATCCACAGAAAGCATGAAGCTTTTTGCGACTGCTTGATAATAGTCTTCACTTGTATATCCTAAATTTGTAACTACGCGTTGTAATACATCGTATAATAACGTTCCGCCTGCTCCCATACGAGTTGCAGATCCAACTTCTTCATTATCGAATACGCTGTATACATTAATTGCTTGATCATTTTTACCAGCGATAAATCCTTGTAAAGTTGTAAATGCACTTTGTAAGTTATCGATTTTACCAGATGCAATAAATTCATTATTGTAACCAAATGTTGTTGGTTTTGTTCGATTGTATAAATACATATCATGACTTACGACATCTTCAACCTTTACTCCAGCTGCTTGGGCAATCATTTTTAGATACATCGCATCATCTTTATTATCCATTGCTAATAAAGGCATCAAATCAATTTGATTGTTGTATTTGTATCCATTGTTTGCTTCACGGTTTAAGTGAATTGCCACATTTGGAATGATTAATAGATCACGGTCAATGTCTATAAGTTTGCTTACGACTTTATTTCCTTCTTTTACAAGAACGCGTCCAGCTAATGACAATGGACGATCAAACCAAGGAGCAATTAACATTCCTCCATATCCTTCTGTATTTAATTGTACATATGGTCCTGCTTTTAATTGGGCATGTTCTTTTACTTTCCATGTTGGTGAATCTGAGTGGGCTGCACTTACTTGGAAATGTAAGTCATCAATTTGTTCACCAACTTGGAATGCAATAATGGCAGATCCATTTCTTGTTGTATAGTACTTACCACCTTTTTTTAGATCCCAACGGTCTTGTTCTTTCAATTCTACATAATTATTTGTATCTAATATTTGTTTAATCTCATGAATGGCATGAAATTGTGTTTTACTTTTTTCTAAAAAGTGTAATAGTTCTTTATTGTCTGACATATAAAGCACCTTCCTTTCATTTGTGATTATATCACTTATTATGCTTTCAATCTATTGACTCTACCTAGAAAAAGCGTGAGGTCATCCCCCACGCTTTTATTATGCTTGTTTATTTCTTTCTTCACGTCTAGCAAAGGCTGGCATAATCAATCCAAGACCTAGTAGAACTAGTGGAGTAACAACATTCATTGCAATTTGTCCAATGTCTCCTTTAAACATACCTAGTAAACATGCAAAGGCAGTAAATAAGAAACACCATGCTCCAATCATCATACCGATTGTTTTACTTTTTGTCAGTTTGTATTCACTATCGAATTTTGAACCTGCTTTCTTAAGTGCCATGTAGGCAACAAATACCCATAGATAACGTAGAGGCATTGCCACAGAGTTCAATTGAATCAATCCTTTATACATACTGTTTACATCACCTGGTAATAATCCTGGAACGATAATTAAGACACTTACGATAATGACAACCATCTTCACTCCATTTGTATACACCCCTTTGGCATTTTGTTTTGTTAACCAACTTGGAATGTAATGTGGATTTGCTGAATCAAGTAACATACGTAATGGTGCATCAATTGATACGATAAGTACAGACAATTGCCCAATCATGTTACATAAAGCAAATACGATTAAGAATAAGTTACCAACATGGTAGTACTCACCTAATAATTGGAAACAGTAATATGCACCATTTAACATTAAGTCTTGTGGTGGATTTGCAGGGTCAAACATCATACCCATGGAAATCGTACCTAGAATGGCACAAGCTGCAACCATCAAGGCTAAGAAAATCATACCTTTAGGGAATCCTTTGGCAGGATCACTCATTTTATTAACATATGGTGAGATTCTTTCACAACCACCAACCGCAAATACTAAAATCGAGAAACTCGTTAAATACTTCCAGTCAAAAGTTGGAATGAAACTATCCAAACTCCAATCAATTGCATGAATACGGTCTGGTGCAATTGCAGGAGCTGCAACCATTAATAATATATATAGTAATGACATCACAAACATACTACTTCCAGCAATTGTTGCTAAATTTTTTAATGGGTTAATACCCTGTAAAGTAATCCAAGCAAAAATTAAGAAGATGATAAGACAACCAATCTGTAATAAGATGGGGCTCATATTGTTTGTCAAATCTGGACTTTGTGTTACCGCCCAACTTAATGCAACAAGCGCACTTTGTGGCTTTTGTGAAATGTATGGCATATGGACAATCCAATATGTCCATCCTGCATAATACGCAACTTTTGGTGATATTGTTTCTTGAATCCAAGAACTTACACCTCCACCAAGGTTTTTGAATGCTGAACCCATTTCTCCAACCATTAGTGCATATGGCACAAAATACAATGCAAAGATTAAGACCCAAGCAACGATTGCTTTCAATCCATCGTACTCTGAAAAACCGTTCACAACATTGGCAAATCCCCACACAGATGAGAACGCCATGAAGGCAAGGTTATACCATTTAATTTTTTTGATTTTTCCCATAATTCCTCCTTTTTGAACCCTATTATTATATCCCTAAAAAATCAATTACACAATGAATCTTAACTTATATTATAATAACTAAAATGCATGCTTTCTACAATTATAACGAACGACAAAAACCATAAAATATGTCCCCATTTTAGATCGTTAACACATCTACAATAGGGTAGAGGGAAAGTAAAATCTTTCGCCCCTCCCATTGCACCGTACGTACGGTTCTCGTATACGGCGCTACATATGTATTAAACACGACTATCTTAGATAGTACTGAAGAGGATTGACCAACCCTGGTCTATCCTTTTTCTTTACTGCTAGAGCTTTTGGACTTAGGATAAAATTTACTATATCCATTCCACACCTCCGATACCAACCCAACCTTGAGTTTGCAACCTTAAATATTTCTTCATGTTTGAAATTAAAGCGTTGTGCTCGGTTTAATCTTTCTAGATTTATATAGATTCGTTTTGGTTTCTTCCATTGCTTTATGATTATGACTCTTATCTTGTGTCGTAACCATCCACCAAATTCTTCAAGGAAAGTTTTCATACTTCCAATACGAAAGTAGTTTATCCATCCCCTAACGATTTGATTTACTCTTGTAAATGTTATTGCCAATGGTCTTGATGTTGCATGTTTTCTGAGGAGTACTTCCTTCAGTTTCGCGTATAGATTTGCTTTCCTATCATCAGTAGGTTTACATTTCCATTTGGGACCATTTTTGAAAAACGTGAAGCCTAGAAATTGACTTCTTGTTGGTCTCACGATTTTCGTTTTCGTCGCATTCACTTTTAAGAATAATTTCCTTTCTAGCCACGATGTGATTGACTTCATTACTCTATTTGCTGCCATTTCACTCTTTACGAATATATTACAGTCATCGGCATATCTTACAAATCGCAAACCTCTTTCCTCCAACTCTTTGTCAAATGTGTCCAAATAGATATTTGATAAGATTGGGCTTAATGGACCACCTTGCGGTACTCCTTCTTGGCTCGGACTTATAAGTTGTTAAACATCAAATAGATATGACTAGAAAAACAAAGAAAAAGTCATTTTATTATTTCCATTGAGATAATCTTGGAAACTATAAATTGACTTTTT